>JAAYYB010000350.1 GCA_012515615.1 Fibrobacter sp. | reverse complement strand
GACCGTGTCTTTTGCAAAGTACCCCCAATTTATCTCGAGAAGCCCTTGAAAGATGCTATAAATGGGTAAGATTCCTGACCAGCCTGAAAGGCTAACCTATTTCAGCGAAGGGCGACGCCCTGGTGATTAAAACGGATTGTAGCCTGAAAGAATTCAAGCATGTAAGGGGAAGTCACAAGTTGCAAGTAGCAAGTCACAAGCCAGGAGTTCAAAAGGGCACTTTTTGGTTTTGTAAGAAAGTAACAAAACCGCCGCACGTCACCTTTTTTCCCAGGGAAAAAATAAATGTTACCAGTCCAAATGCCAGTTTGCAAAGCCCCTCTCCAGCGTTTCAGCTGGAGAGGGGTGCCGACAGGCGGGGTGAGGCTAATAAAACCAACAAACGGCAATATCATTAATATTAAGCGTCTTTATCTTAAAGGCTACAATAAGTTTTAATCTACCACCAGTTCGTCAGTGCGCCTGCAAAGGTGTTTGCAAATGTGATGAATTTACCTGCCTTCCCAACTGGAGGACAACACAGGGGGATAGCGTAAGACCGGCGTCTTCGACGGGCTGGAGCGCAAGGGGGGACGCCCCCTCCCAAAAAAACAAAAAAATCTTTATTCATAAGAGTTACGCATATTTGGGACGCCCCCTCCCAAAAAGCTCCTGATTCTAAAGAATTTTTTATACTGAACTAACTCTTCTTCTTAGACGACACTTTCACGCCTACATGCTTCCGGCCCAAAAAGAAGCCGATGATCGCGCCCATGATAGTACCGGCAACATGGCTTATCAGAAATCGAATAATTCCCAGAATAAAAACGAAGACAAACCTCAGGGAACCAAATATCAGGCCTAAAACCTTCCCGACTAATATGAATGGAAAACTAAGTATCTTACCGATCATAGCTTTACTCCTTATTTTGAAGTCAGTCTGCTGATACCGTCCCAGCTATCGTCCGGAGGATCAGCCTTATAAACCTTACAGTACTCTATTATCTTCTTTGAAGGGGTTATTCCTTTAGGAGCGACATCCTTATATGGTTCCAGCAAATTTGCTTCCTCTAAAACCCCGATTGCCCTGTCCCACTCCCTGCTGTAATATAACTGCAATCCCTGGTCGTAGATCCCCAGAAGTTCCTGAACCCGGGAACTGATTTTTCCTTTCTGGCCCACTAACTCATAAACTACAACCGGTTCCGATTTCCCCACAACTGTTATTTTGTCGAGCTGCCGCACCTCGAAATGATCCTTGATAAGATCATAAGTAAATTGACTCATCATTGTGTAGACACCATACTGTTTGGCAGCGCTTTCGAGCCTCGCGGCCAGATTCACCGCATCTCCCATCATTGTGTAGTTCTTCCTGATATTTGATCCCATGTTTCCGGTGGTTATAAGACCCGAGTTTATACCTATTCTCATCCTTATATCATGCACAATCGACGGCCACTTGTCACCTTCGGAGATCCACTTTTTCCGCAGGCCCGACAACGACTCCTGCATGTCAAGAGCTGTCAGGCATGCCTGATATGCATGGTCCTGCATAGGCATGGGTGCCCCGAAAAACGCTATTATCGCGTCACCTTCATACTTGTCGAGTGTCCCGTAATGTTTCAGAAGTGTGTCTGTCATTACCGAAAGGTATTCATTCAACAGTTCAACAAGCCGTGTAGGGGAGCCAAGCTTCTCGGAGAAAGTTGAGAACCCCTGAATGTCGGTGAAATATGCGGTCCTTATTCCCTCATCTCCGCCAAGCATCGGCATCTGCTTGCGTTTGTACATCATGTCTATAAGCTCGGGCGAGAGATACTGCTTGAAAGTGCTCTGAAGAAATTTTCTGCCTTTTTCCTCTGTAATATACCGGTAAACCATTACTGCTGTATATGTAAGTACAATTGTGAGTATCGGTCTGGCGATCTCGATCCACAGGTGTTCGGTGCTGAAAAGATCCATTGCTAAAAGAAAATAGAGAAAAATCGAAATTACCGTAAGAATTCCACCCACTACAGGCTTGAACATAAAAGAGAGAAATCCAAGGATAATTCCGACCATAAGAAGTATTGCAAAATCCTGCCACCCGCTCAGCCTTTTGACAAATGTATTGGTGAGAAAAGAATTGAGCATCGATGCATGGATCTCAACTGCAGGGTAGCTGCGCTCATGTGGCACAGCCTTTATATCAAAGAGTCCCGGTGCAGTTGACCCGACAATGAATATTTTCCCCTCAAGAGAACCCTGAACCCGGTTGTTCAGAATATCGTAGTAGCTGTAGCGGGGGAAAGGCTTTCCTCCCGGTCCGAAAAATGTGATTATGTGACGGTCCAGAGGGCTGAGCGGTATTCTAACAGCGGCACCAAAGTCCATCCTTGTACCGGGCCTCATCGCTTCTATGCTCTTCCAGCCTGTCGTGCAAAGTTCTTTAAGTGTCAAATCCTTCAGACAGGGAATAGATGAGACCAGTACCTTGTCGATATTTTTCACTGTAAAATTGTGGAATATTAGCTTTCTCTCACCGGCTCTGATTTTGTCAAGATCCTTTTTCAGGCATTCAGAGATTGTTATCAGGTCTGCCTTTGTAAACCACCACTCCTGCACATCGAACGGGGCGCTTATTACCCAGTCAACATCAGAGTCCCTTCGAAGCACTATTTGGGACCCCAGTTCATATTCTTGCCCTTGTTCAATATTGATAGCCTTTTCCAAATCCGACGCAAGCAGCACCGTGGTCAATTCACAGGGGATTACTCCCGGGATACTCATTTCCAGAGAAAGACATCCATCGATATCACGCGAGGCAGCCATAAACGTTGAAATTTCCAGAGGACTCTTGTTGGAATGAGAAATGATTTCCTTTGAACGCTTTAGAATCGCCCTTACCTGAGATTCGGTGACGTTGGGATAGGAAAAGCTGAATTCACCAGAGGAATCACAGAATACTTTGAACGGCTTACCTATATCGATGAACTTTCCGGGCTCATAAATAATCTCATCGTTTGGTGTTGCAAACAGTGATGCTGCGGTGCGGATACTGATTGGAAGATAAACCGGATCATTATCCCCGAACCCGTAAATAAGGGGAATTTCTCTAATGACCCCATCATCATTGGGGATAATATCGATATGCCCGATTCCCCTCGAGGCTCTGGCTAAATCCGGAAAAATCCCATCGATAATCGACTTGCGGTCGATAATCTTTTTTCTTTTATCAGGAGAAAAACTGACTGTTGACTGAGGATTGAGTGAATCGTGCCACGCCATGGTCATCCGGTGCTTTATCTGCGACAGCGCATAATCGCGGTAATCGCGCTCGTCTGCAAGACAGACTCCATGAAAAACACAACCGGCATCACGTGTCGCATCTATAAACCGCTGGTCATAATCTATGGTGGAGATAATGGACTGACGCATCCTGTCGGAGAGCCCTATATCGGGATTCATCTCTTTACTGCGCAGAAGAAGGCCTTCAAGTTTTGCCCTCTCGTTATGGTCCTCAGGTGTGGAAAAGAAGATATCAAATACAACTGCTGCGGGAAAATGTGCCGAGAGTGTATTTATCATGTCTGCATGATAAGAGCGGTCCCAGTTCCAGTAAAGACCCATTTTCTTCATGCTGCGATCGTCGATATCGATAATATTTATTCCGTAGTTCTGTTCATGAAGCTTCGACAGATCCTCCTTGGACATCTCGGAATACTCCCATCTGGAGCGCATATAGTAGGTGACGTACTCAAGGCGGTTTATCAGGTCCTTGAAGAAAAAATTAGTGAACAGAGCTATACTCAGCCCTGCTAAAGTTCCGATAACAAGGCACTTCAAAACTTTCTTTAACAGCTCCATATCGCTCCCGCTCTACACTCTACAATTTTACTATTTGCAGTAAAGTATACCGTTTAAAGTAAAATAAGACAATAGATTGAGACATTGTAGTGTTTGAAAGCCAATACAGGCATAAACAAGAATAATGATTTTTTGGAAGAGGGCGTCCCCGATATAAAGAATTCTTTAGAACCGGGAGTTTTTTTGTGAGGGGGCGTCCCCGATATAAAGGATTCTTTAGAATCAGGAGTTTTTGGAAGAGGGCGTCCCCTCTTGCGCT
>JAAYYB010000041.1 GCA_012515615.1 Fibrobacter sp. | reverse complement strand
TTTCTTGTAAGCGATCTATGCAGGACGCGGCAACAAAAAGCAGATTCAGTTCACTACCAGTAAACTCATATTCCGCGAGTACAGTTTTTAACCACTTTCGCCCAGAGTCTTTTATGTGCTCCGGAACTTTGATCCGTTTTTTCATTGTTTCTATCTCCTTTTCAAATTTCTATTTCATTTTTATCGGCGTTTTTGTGAGGAAAAGTTCCCCGCCGGTCTTGTTACTTTTTGCGCCAAAGAATCGACCCCCCTTATCCCCCGTAAACGCAAACGCGCATTAGCTTGCATCCTCCAGCTCATAGGTCCTTATATGGACAACTATCTTTATCAATCCGCGTAATTGAATCCACATTGCTTACGTACGCAATGCTGCCGGTGCATATTTTAACTACTAAGTAATCGTTCCTGCTTTCCGGCATCCTGATAACACGTCCGTGTGCGTGCCAGCCTTTTGCAGTGAACCGAATCAAATCACCTTCTTTAATCATCTGGTTTTTACCTTTCATACCTGACACCCTTTCAATATTTGGCGAGTTGTTTTATGAGTCCGTTTTTGTGAATCCTCTATATAGGTGCGGATTCGCGGATTCAAGGTCTGTAAGTGCTTTGCATTTGCACTTACTGACCAGAATCTTGAATTGAGTCCGGATTCATTCGGATTCAAAGCGGATTCGCGGATTCGTTTAGTCTTCAACGTAGTAGTATCCCTCACCTTCATTGCGAATAAAACCATCACGCGTACATCTTGTTATAGCAGCACTTTTTTTATCACTTGCCCCTGATAGCATCTTTATCAGGTCACGTCTTTTAATGCCTGGATTCGCCTGGACGGCTTCAATTATGGAGTCATAAATATCTGGTTTTTTCTCTTGCTTCTCAACAAGACTGAACCGCGGATACTCGACCGTTACCTCAAAAGGATCCGCTCTTCTACACCTGAAACTTTTTGAATTGCTGATCTGCAATAGATCTGTACCCCCTTCGGATTTTCGGGTTTCAAAAAGTAAGCCCCATCGTGCATTATCCAGCTTGGAAGAGGCACCCCGTAAGCTGTTCTGTCCTAACAAGTCAGATTTCGCGCCCCTGGTCGATTTAGAGGAATGATCTATAACAAGGATACAGGCCCCTGTTTTGTCCCGTATCTCTTCAAGGCATCCGACAAGGCGAGCGCCCATAGAATTATCATTCTCGTCAATTGGTGCGATTCTGGAAGCTGTTTCAATGAGTATCAAGTCTGCCTCAAAGGTATTTGTGAATCCGATAATACTTTCAAGCTTTTTAGTCGGTATTCCTTCAGAATCTATAAGGAATAGTTCACGGTCTGCAATCCATTGCTCACGCGGTATAAGCCTGAAATTAGAGGATATTTCAGGCTTTAAATCTTCGATAGACTTTGACAGGTCATTTTCAATCAAACTATTTAATATGGCATATCCTCTATGGTGCAAATCGTCGAGTACGTCTTCAGCGGAAAAGAATATTGATTTGCCAGGGGTAACGGGAAATCTGTCGAGCCATTTCTGATCTGGTAAAATTTTACAGGATGCTCTCTGCAGGACAAGCCATAAAGCGGCTAAACTCTTATATGTGCCGCCTGATCCGTAAATAAATCCTACAAGCGCCTTTGCCAATAAATTAGGGATTATAAATTCAAAAGGCTTCGGTGGAGTAAAAACCCAATCTGAGTTGACACCTTCCAGAGTCCAGGCATCAACTTTCTTTTCCTGCTTCAGAAGGTAAGCTCCTGAAAGCGGCCTGCCTGAATACTGCCCGAAGGATTCCCATTGTTTTTCCGGTTCCCCGGATTTGTACTTTGTGCCTTTTGCGCTCCATTCATCCCACAAGGCCAGGGCTTCCGGAGAGCCTTTAAATTGATAATGCAGGGACATACCAAGGTTTCGCCATTCATCGCGGCTGCAGTCCGGATCAATCGAAGCAAGTATTTTTTTGCATCTATCAATTGTCAAATCTTGGATAATTTCTGGTCTATCCAGCGGGTCCGTAGGATCGTACTCGCAATTTTTTGCAAGTTCGGATTCTTTTGATACCGGCCTATAACCGGCTTTCTCTGCTATTTCCTCGAAGCGGTGCAGAATATCCGTGATTTGGCTATCATTTACTTGCGGTAAACTGTCTATCCGGATATCCAGAAGATTTCCCAGAGGACCGGGCCAGGTATACGGCTGTTTAGTGTCCGGATGAGTACCGAAGGCAACGAACTGTTGCCCTTCGCCCAGGACCTCTATACGCCCGCAGTCGTACCGCTTTGAAACCCGTTTCCGGCCCTCTGGCGAAGCGTTACGGTACACCAGCAATACTTTAGGTGCCCTGCCGATCCGGTAAACCGTTTCACCGCAGATTTGTAATACATAATCCTTCAGCTGCTCTGCTATTTCTTTGTCAGTTATATCTATGTCAATTGCGACTACCGACCCACAGAGAATTCCCGCGTTATATCCGCCATACCCTTCAGGAGCGATATTTTCCCGCCAATTGTCTAAAGCAGGCTTTTTACCCATTACCGGGATTGGCGAATAGCCGTTATCAAGCAAAGTTTGTTTTGCTGATCCGTAGTTCATTTACGCATTCTCGACCAGTGCGGTTAAAATCTGCTTTGCATCTGCTAACTTAAGCCTTCTTTGCTTAAAGAGAATGAACACCACACCGGAAACTTTTTCGTGTTGCTGATACAATGCAAGTGAAGAATCCGCCTTAAAACCCATATCAAGAATAAATTCTTTAAGGTCAGAATACTTCCCCGGCTGTTCCATTTTTTCTAATATATCAAGAACGTGCTCTCGTGCACCGACAGGCCACCGGGCATTTCCATTGATATAATTTCTCAAGTTCCAAATCTCCAAACCCGCCGCAAAAGCGATTTCATGTATTGGCAAACCGCTTTTATCGATTTTCTGCCTTACTTCAAGATCCATCCATTTACTCATTTGAAAACCTTTCGTTAAATGTTTTTGTTATCGGATAGTAGTATAGATAAAAGTAAGATAAAAAATCAAGCACTTTTTTTTACATTTGCGAATTTCAAATATTATTTTCGAAAACCGAAAAAATTATGCGAAAAGCAAATTTTTGCGAAAAACAAGTTTATTTTCGAAAAACAAAATTTTAATCGAAATTCAACAAAAACGGGAAGTGATTTTCTAAGGTAGGGCAAATAAAAAAACCCGCTCTGAGCCAGGAGAGCGGGCTATAGACCAAAGGTCTATTTACGATTTCCGATTTCCTAAAAGAACAAACGGGCTTACGGTATTCCCGTTTTTCTGTTTAATGGGCTTTGAAAAGATAGGTTGGCCGGTTACCCTGATAATTCCTCGCAAATCAATCTGGTCTTTTGTCCAACCAGGAGCGTTACTTGTGTCAACAGCAATCTCCTGTCGCATTCCGATTGCGTAGCAAGAGAAGTCGCAAAGTGCAATGTCGCCCTGTGTTCCTAATGCTGGAAGCTTTTCTGTAATTATCACAGGTATGCCAAGAAGTGGTTTGCCGTAGGACCAAAGCGGGTTACCTGCATCATCTTTGAGCATAAGAAGTGGTACAAGGGCCGTTTGATTGACTACCCAAACAGCGTTTTTAAACGATCCAGGCAGAAGACGAGCGAACATCTTAACAAGATTTTCACGAATAATTGTATTATCTGCCTGGTTGCTTTCTGGGTCAACCACAATTTTACAAGAAGCGTTAAGAACTCCGACAGGTTTACCGACACCATCTCCGTTCAAGAAGGCATCGTCTAAACTCCAGCCCAAAGCTTTTGTAAGTGCATTTTCGCACTGCCGCGGGAAATCAAGGCCGTCTTGCGCAATTTCTCTGCTCATTGCCGTGTACAAACCGAGCTTATTAGCCTTTAATTTTAACCCGCGAAGTTCTGGAGTCTGGACTGTTGCGGTTCCATACTCCGCAAGCCACTGACTCACAAACCCGTAAATGCCTGTCGATGTGTCCTCCGAATTGAACATAGGTACCATGCGTTCTTCGGAAGTCATCTTCCAGACCTGCGCGCGAGGTCTTACAATTTCAGAGTCAAGGGATCTGTCCCAATAAATCTTAGAGAACTCAGTAGGAACTGTGAAACCCCCCTGAGAGCCGACACCGCTTGAAGCGGCATTCTGTATGCCTTTGAGGCGTTCATCATGCC
>JAAYYB010000349.1 GCA_012515615.1 Fibrobacter sp. | reverse complement strand
TCTGCAGTATCGAAAATGATTACAACAAGCAGCAAAATAGTTGGACTGGATTTACTCAAAGAGATGGTTTGTTCGTAAAAAGGTGTGTCTACCAGGCTCCTCAGGTTTCAATAAACGAGATTTATCCACTTTTCAATTGCGATTTCTTCAAGAAATATCATTCATTCACAATTGATCTTCTTTGCTCTGCTGAAATTCCGGCTTGGATAGAAGATGTGAATTTATCCGGTTAAACTATATACTATTGTGATGTCGGGATTTGGTGACTTTGATTTTGCAGGGGGTGGGGCTTTATATCACATCAGAAATGATTTTGTTACTAATGGGTTAAATCACTGCTACACCTCAGAGGTGATTTTGGAAATGAAATTAGACAATGCTTCACCTTGTATGTTTAAATCGTGGTAAAAAATCCTATTAGTCCGGTAGTGAGGGGGTAATCACCTTAATAATGTGACTTAACACGTAAATCAATAAGTTATCTCTGGGGTGAAACAGTAACTTACAGGCTAAATCAAAAAGTCACCTCTGAGGATTCAACGAAAACCAAGCTGATGTTTGAAACCAAGTTGACAGGGAGATCCTGCATCCCTTGCAAATCTCTATAATTATTAACTGTTACATTCTAGCTATGACAGCTCTTATATACTCAGAAATCTCTTCAGCCGGACAGTCCTCTCTGCATAAACCGTTATTGACCATTTCTGAAAAAATTATAGGATTCCCAAAGTGTACCCCGCGTTTCCCATTACCTCCGATAGTAACTTTTGTTGGTACGACTGCTGCCCCGGTTTCTCTGGCAAGAAGTCCTATTCCGGATTTGAATGGCCTCAGTTTGCCTGTTTTATCGACACTCCCTTCAGGAAAGAGAATAAGGTTTTTGCGGTTTCTCAAGACAGACAAGTAAAGCTTAAGAAGCTCAATAGGATCGCCATCTCTACCTGGTCGAAGGATGTTTTCCCTGAGCAGGGTATATGGCAGGATTTTATAGCCATTTGCTTCTTTTTCGCTCATAAAATATGTATTCTGTTTCAGTTCTGGAGAGAGCGCATTTATTATAAAGTATGCATCCAGATAATGGGTATGGTTAGAGGCAAATACAAGAGGCATCTGCTTTGTTTTAAGCAGTTCAACTCCTGTTACACCCAGATCTAACACCCCACCGGCCAGCTTATAAGCAATTCCAGCAGTCGCACGGCTCAGAATAGATCCATTCGATGGGAATCTGGTTAGAGCGGTATTTTCCGAAAGAATTCGTTCTTTGAGTCCCATTATAGTTTCTACAGATGTTTTCTGAGGATTGTTTCTGCTCTCTTTGACAAGGGAAACAAGATCGCTGACAGTTTCCATTTTGTCGTATATTTCCTCTGAAACACTGACTGCAAAATGCTTCTCAATCTCGCTGAGCAGCTCGATTCTTTTTAGAGAGTCCAGCCCTAGATCAATCTCCAGATGAGAACGGGGATTAATAATCTGTGTATCGATCTTTTCAGAAACAGAGTGAATGCTCTGCAGAATTCCTGTATACTCGTCTGTTTCCATCAAAGCCATTTCCAACACCGAAAGCTGTTCTTCTGGAACCAGACGGTTACCTGATTTGCGTTTTATTGAATTGTAAATCTTAATCAGTTCCTGCTTTTTCAGTTTTCGGGTGGTAGTTCTGGGCAGGGGGGAATAGACAGTAGCAAAATCGGTTATACGACGATAAACCGGCAGTTCTTTTCCCATACGCACAAGCTCATTGTAAATAATATCAGTGGCTTGTTGTACAGTAAGAGTTTTCCTGATATCAGCAGAAGGAACAATCGTTGCAGCAACTATTTCGGTGTCGTTCTGCTTGACACCAAAAATTCCTATTTCCTCAATCAGTGGAGATGTACTATAATAATCTTCCAGCTCATCCGGGAAAACATTTTTTCCACTATCAAGCACGATCATGTCTTTTTTTCTGCCTGACAGGTAGAGGAAACCATCTTTGTCCAGCTTCCCAAGATCTCCGGTGTGAAACCAGCCCTCCTTGTCAAAAACAGAAGCTGTTAATGTATCATTTCTGTAATAACCTTTGAATACGCAGTTTCCGCGCAGGAGAACCTCACCAATTCCTGATTCATCAGGGCTGGATATCATTACCTCATTTTCTCCCAGAATCGTTCCTACAGATCCCAGTCTTGGATCATCACCTGGACAGAGGGTGATTGGACCGAAGGTTTCAGTAAGACCGTAGCCTTCAACGATGTTGAAGCCAAGGAGGCGAAAGCCATTCCAGTACCGTTTACTCAATGAGGCACTGCCAGAAATCACAAGGCGCAACTTTCCGCCGAAATTTTTGTGTACACTTGAAAAAAGTCCTCGTCGGAAGCCCTGGCCAAGAGTTTTACCCATAACTGCTGAGGTTGTTTTCATACCGGTAAATACGGTGGAAACCATCGGGCCTTTTTTCTTGACGTTATGCATGATACTCTCATAAAAGAGTGATATCATTTTGGGCACGGCAGGAAGGATTGTAACACCTTTGTCTTTCAGAGCCTCAAGGATTAGAGGTCCCTTCACATAAGGCACGTGGACAACATCCATACCGCTTACAAGAGCCGCCGCAATGCATGCTGCAAATCCGAATACATGATGCAAGGGAAGGACTGCACACATTGTATCCTGTGGACCGACTTTCATTCTCGGAACTGCATATCTTGAGACCACAGTGTAATTTTTCTGACAGAGAACCGCACCTTTTGCTTTGCCGGTTGTACCAGATGTGAATATTATTACCATGGGGTCATCAGGGCCGAACTTCTCTTTAAAAGCATCTCTCTCTTCATTTCCTGCGGCAATGTACTGTTCAAAATTGGGTTCTTTCTCTTCTGTACAGGTGCCCAGGATCACAATTCTTTCGATAAAGGCATATTTGGCTTTGAGAGTACGGACCAAATTAAGGAAAACCGGGGAGCAGAAGACAACCTTAGCTTCTGTAATAGAAAGAATTGATTCAATCTCTTTGGGAGGAATATTCGGGTCAACTGGAACCGCACAGGCTCCTGTCAGGATAATACCATGAAACGCTATAACCCATTCCGGTGAGTTTTCACCTATAACAATGGCGTTAGCCCCTTTTTTAAGCCCCTGTTTTTTAAGAACAGAGTAGAGACAATTTAAATCCCTGTGAAAGTCCCCATAAGTCCAGGTATGATATCTGCCTTCCCTTTTTATGTGCATGCAGGGTTTTTCGGCATGAGAGATCAGTGATTGATGTAACAGGTCAGTATATACCAGATTATTCATTGCACCCCTCTTGTTTTCAGCCTAACTGCCTCTCTTCATTCCCCTGTAAAGCTTCCTCAAGCTTTGCTTTAATCTCATTCAAATCTTTTCCCGAGGGGTTCTTTTCCATGCTTTCATTAAGGATGTATAGAGCTCTGTTTAGTTCGTTTCCTGAAGGGTCAGAAGCCGAAAGAGATTCGATGTATTCAGTCGCTTGGGCACTGTTTCCTGTCATGACAGCACTGAGCAGCGCATACCCGGTGATCCAGAGCTGATCAGGGTTCAGCTCAAGAGCTCTGGTAGCTGCATCAAGACACTTCTGGTATTCACCAGCTTCATAGCAGCTCACGGCCAGATATCCTGATGCAGTTTGACTGTCGGGCTTAATTTCAACTGCAGTTGTGAATGATTCGATTGCGTCAGTATGTTGTCCCCAGGCCTGGTAAGCAAGGCCAAGGTTCTGCCATGCATCGTGGTTTTCCGGTGAGAGATGAACAGCCCTTCGGTAAGCCTGAATAGCTTCCCCGTACTGTTCCTTTGCATGAAAAGCGATACCCAGATTGTACCAGATTTCAGCCTGGTCGGGATTGAGACGGCTTGCTTCGCGGTAAGCTTTTACAGCATTATCAAGATCGTTGATTGTGTGATAAACCAGACCTAAATTATACCAGGCCGCTCCATTGCGCGGCCATTTGCTTACCGTGATATTATATACTTCTATTGCTTTCTGGTATTCTCCAAGGGCATGGAATGCAAGTGCCATATTGTACCATGCATCACTGAAATCTGCTTTCTTTCCGGTGATTTCGCGATAAAGGTCTATCGCTTCTGCATATTCACCCTGAGCATGGCAGGTGAGTCCAAGATGAAATAGTGTGTCAAGATTGTCAGGATTTATCTCTGCAGCCGTAGTGAACGTCTGTTTTGCATCTGCAAATTGTTGCAGAAGATACTGGCACTGTCCCATATTTACCAGTGTATCGATTCTTTCCGGAGCAATACTGACAGCAGTGGTAAATGCTTCAATCGCATTCTGGTATTGTGAAAGCGTTTTTAGTGAAAGCCCGAGGTTGTACCAGATTTCCTGACGGGAAGGTGCGAGATTTGAAGCTTCCCTGAATGCTCTTACTGCATCCTCATGCCTGCTTGTATCGCTGTATGAGAGTCCAAGGTGATACCAGATATCAGGATCTGAAGCCCAGAGTTCTGATGCTTTTACAAAAGAGCTGATTGCCCCCTTATGATCTTCGATTTTTGCACATGCGAGTCCGCGTCTGTACCATGCATCGTGGGAATCGGGATTTATTTCAACAGATTTGCCGAAACACTCTGCAGCTTCCATGTACTGTTCCAGTGACATATGAACACGCCCCTTCTGGAACCAGCTTTCAGAGTTCCCGGGTTCGATTTCAATGGCTTTTGAGAACGACTCGACGGCTTCTGTAAATTTCCCCTGAACCTGAAAAGCAAGCCCGATACTAAGCCATGTGGATTCCTGTAGGGGGGCGAGTTCAATTGATTTCTGAAATGCTGAAATGGCTTTGGGGTATAGACTTTGAGCGTAGAAACTGTTCCCGATATGGTTCCAGATGTCCGGATTTTCAGGATCTACTTCGGAAGCCTTCGCATAAGCCTCATCAGCCGCGGAAAAATTTCCCAGAGCAGTCTGTGCATGCCCGATTGTCATCAGCGGCTCTGAGTAATCGCTTTTAAGCACAGAAGCCTGCTTTGCAGCCTCAATGGAATTCTCATAATTTTCTGCATGATAGTAGGAGAGGGCAAGGTTGTTCCATGCAGAACTGTCAGTTTTGTCTAAATTGACAACCTGTTTAAAAGACGACGCGGCATCCTCGAAGTAGCCGCGGTTATAGAGTTCATAACCCATTGTTGTTAGCGCATCGATGTAATCGGGCCGTATTTCCACAGCTTTTTTGAAAGCTTCAACAGCCTCTTCGGACTGACCCTGAGCCGAGCTGCATTGACCCATGCGAAACCAGGCTTCCGCGTTTTCTGGCTGTTCTTTGACCACTTTTTCGTAAGCTGTTACAGCTTTACTGAAATCCTCGATGGAAGCGTATTCTTTAGCGGCTTCAAACCAGATCTCTGCACTAGCAGAACCTTTTTCAATAGCATGAGTAAAAGCCTGAATGGCTTCTTTATGATTATTCAGAGCTGCGTATGTCAAGCCTAAATTGAACCATGTGTCCTGATTTTCAGGGTTAATATCAGATGCTCTTGATAAGGTGTCTGCGGCTGCATTGTACTGCCTGAGGTTTACTTGAGCCAGACCGAGTTCATTCAGAGGCAGGAACCTGTCACCGCGAATAAGAACTGCATTACTGAAGGCAGATGCTGCATGTTGAAGGTTGCCTTCCTTCAGAAAACAATACCCGAGCATTACATAATCCTCAAAAAAGAAACTCTGCTCTGAAACCGGACTCGCAGAAAGTGCTCTGCCGAGCAACTCCATACATTTTGTATAATTTCCGCTGCGAAGCTCCATTTCACCTGATTTCTGGTAAAGAAGAGATTTCTGCAGATCACTGGTCATAGTACAACCTGACAGAAAATCAACAATTTCTTTTTCCCAGGGTTGAACCGGCTCAATATTCAGTAAGGGCGAACGGTCGGCCAGCAGTCCACCTTTACGGAGCTGGTTAATTACAGATACTGATTCTTCGGGAATGATCGATTCAAATTCTTTCACTTGCCAGAGCAATTGTACAGCCAGAGATGGACAGAAATACTGAAGCTCCAGGTATATGCCGGGAATGATTTCTATAGCATTCTTTGGATCCCCCCACATCAGTCCATCAATGTAGTTCACCAGGGCTGAACAGTAGCGGCTGTCAGCATACCTTTTCCGGGTATCGGTTTCTCCCTGCCTGTCAGATAGCTGCTGCTGAAAAAAATCAGTACTTGTAGTGGAATAATTTTCGAAAAACCCCGATAGAGAGGAATTTTCAGATTTGGCAAATTCATCCAGCAGGAAGCGCAGAAGGCAATACCTTACCTCGGAAATAATACTGTTTCCAGAAATGAATACAAATTGTTCTGAAAGCTCATCCAGACTCTTCCTGATATCAGATGAAGAGATTCCCCAGAGCTGTCCCAGAAACGTCTCATCAAAATGTCGAAGCATTACGAGGCTGAAGACCTGTTCTCTTGTGGTCTGGTCCAGGCAGTAAGAGAGGAATCTGGAAGTGATGCCTTCTGCTACTTCCTGAAGAGACGGCAGAGAATCAGAGTAAGTAGCAGGAATTATCTCAGGTCCCATCCCGTGCATTCTGTAACTTGCCAGATCGCGCACATAAAGTGGGAATCCAGAAGTACACTGTTCTATACTGTTAACTTCCTCTTTTGTAAGGGAAAGCCCCAGTTTTGAACAAGTTTCAGAAATTTCATTTCTTGTCAGAGTGTCATCAGAGAAATCAAAAGGCAACAGCAGTTCCAGAGGAAAATCATTGCGGTATCCCCGCGCAAATCCGCTGCAGCCGGAAATGATCGAAAAAATACGGCTTTTCTGACTGTAGAGCTTATTAAAGAAAACCTCACGGAACCACAGGTCCGCCTCTGCAGAGAGATACTCGTAACTGTCGATTGCAAGTACAATTGCATCATTTGCTGACAGTTCAATTAGCCCGTTTATCAGCGCATCAGCTCTCATTTCTTCAGATTTCTGAAGTAATTCTATTTCCTGCGCACTGAGCTTTCCCAGAAGCCATTGATTGTAGTCAGTTTTTTCTTCTGGATCAAAGGTAGAGGGAGAGAAAACCTCTTTAGGCCACTCATCGCTTGTAATATCCTTTATTCGCGCTTCAAGGCTATTATGCTTTTCGCTGATACTCTTGCATTTCGCAAGATAGGATTCGATCCCGGGATTTTTAACCGTAAGAATGGTATAAAGTGAATCGATTATCTCTTTTGGAGAAGATGGAATAGAGCATTTCTCCAGGTACCATTGTTTCCAGTCGACATTAATAATCTTGAGCTCTTTTTTTGACTCCTCAACCGCTTCCTGAGCATTTTTGATGCATGCATTGATGGCTGAAGTTTTCCCGAGCCCATCCTGGCCATAAAATAGAAAAATCCGTGGACTGGTAGTGGTAGAGTCCTGTTCCCGTTGTTTTCTGAAGGAAAGAAAAGAGCGGCTGTCCTTGCCCTCTTCAAGTACTTTCATAAACAGGTCTTTGAAAAAACTGATAAGCAGTGTACGCCCGGTAAACGTTTCTTTTCCCATAAATGATCTCCAGAGTGATCAGATGATATAGATCTGGGTTTACGGTTTTAAAAAAAATATAGCTATGACCCGATACAAGTGCAATCTAAATATAGATATACAGGCGACGTAATCGGAAGAGCAGAAGAGATAATAAAGCCGGAGAAGATCATATTTAGACCTCAATTCCTTTCACCTGAACTTATTTTAGAATTTTCACTTTCATATTCCGGAAGTTTTAATGGATAAAAAACAGCTCTTTATAATTGACGGCCATGCGCTTGTGTATCGGGCGTACTATGCTTTTATCAGAAATCCACTCATAAACTCCAACGGACAGCCCACAAGCGCAGTGTTCGGTTTTGCAAACTACATTCTCAAGCTGATCGAAACCTATTCCTGTCCCTACATCGCAGTTGC
Source organism: Fibrobacter sp. (assembly GCA_012515615.1). Lineage (GTDB taxonomy): Bacteria > Fibrobacterota > Chitinivibrionia > Chitinivibrionales > Chitinispirillaceae > JAAYIG01. The sequence continues at coordinate 13,666 of JAAYYB010000349.1, read as the reverse complement.
CATGGACAGCAGTAAGCCGACATTCAGGCATGAGATTTACTCTCAATATAAGGCAAACAGGGCAGCGATGCCCGATGATCTAAAGTCTCAGATGCCTCTTGTGAAAGAGCTTATAGAGGCGTTAAACCTTCCGGTTGTTAAACGGGACGGGCTGGAGGCTGATGATCTGATTGCCCTTTTGACATGTAAGGCAAAAGAAAAGGGTTTTGAAGTATTTCTGGTTACTAAAGATAAAGACCTGATGCAGCTTATCGGAAATGATGTAAAGATGCTTGCACCTGATGGTACCGGAACGCTGCAGGTTATAGACCAGCAGCAGGTCAGAGAAAAAATGGGCGTGGAACCAGAGAAAATTGTTGACTACCTTGCTCTTGTCGGCGATTCATCCGATAACATCCCGGGTGTACCCGGAGTGGGGCCCAAAACAGCGCTTAAAATGCTTGAGATAGGCGGCAGTGTCGATAAAATACTCGAAGATCCATCTATTCTCGCAAATCCTAAACTTGAAGAAAAAATCAATCAGTACCGGGACCAGCTTTGCATTAGTAAAACGCTTGCCACACTCAGATGTGATTCCGATATCTCGATCGATATTGAAGATCTCCAGAGGAAGGCTTTTGACCGGGAGAAGTGTCTGTCCATTTTCCGGGAACTCGAATTCACTTCACTGATGAAAAATCCACTCTTTGGTGGTGCCCCGCCTCATAAGACTCAGACAAGGATTGTCTCCTCATTAAAAGAAATATCAGATATTCTATCCAGGATTAATCAGAAGGGGATTATGTCGATCGACACCCAGACAACCGGACTGCTCCCCAGGGCTGCCGAGCTGGTGGGGATCTCGATTGCTGCAGACGAAAAAGAAGCGTTCTATATTCCCGTAGGGCACAAACAGGGCCAGAATCTTGTGCCGAATGAGGTTCTCAATGCACTCAAGGAGACAATAGAATCGCCCCAAATCCGAAAAGTCGGCCAGAACCTCAAATATGACTACCAGGTTTTTAAAAACTATGGATTGTGCATGCAGGGGATCTCTTTTGACACTATGATAGCCGCTTATCTGCTGGATCCTGGAAAACGTCAGTACGATCTTGATATTCTGGCAATGGAATGGCTTAAAATAGAGATATCTCCTGTTGCGGAATTGATCGGCAAAGAGAATTCCGGGAAAACTTTTGCTGATGTGCCTCTGGAAAAAGCCGCTCATTATGCCGGAGAGACTGTATGCGTTGCAGTATCCCTCATGAACGTGCTGGAGCCGCTTTTATCTGAACGTAATTGCAGGGATCTTTTTGACAAAATAGAGCTGCCTCTGATCACCGTGCTTGGAGACCTCGAATGGCATGGAATGCTCATTGACACAGCGTTTCTGCAGAGTCTTTCCGCAGAGTACCACCAGAAACTGAACAAACTTTCTGATGAAATTTACGAAATTGCCGGCGGATCTCTGAACCTGAATTCGCCTAAGCAGATAGGGGAGGTTCTGTTTGGAAAACTGGGGCTTCCCGGTGCAAAAAAGACTAAAAACGGGAGCCATTCCACAAATGTTGACGTTTTAGAAAAGCTGGCCCCTGATTACCCTGTAGCAGCAAGAATTCTGGACCACAGAGAGGTCCAAAAGCTTCTCTCCACTTATATCGATGCTCTTCCTGGACAGATTTTCTCTGGAAGTGGCCGTGTACATAGCTCCTTTAATCAGACCGTTGCAGCAACAGGACGGCTTTCAAGCACAAATCCAAATCTGCAGAATATCCCGGTCCGCACCGATGCCGGAAGGAGAATACGAGAGGCGTTTAAAGCTGCAGAGGGTAATGTACTCCTTTCTGCCGATTATTCTCAGATCGAGCTTAGAATACTGGCTCACTTATCAAACGATCCCTTTTTAATTCAGGCTTTCCTTGAAGATAAGGACATTCATGCCCAGACCGCATCTGCTATTTACGGGATTTTTCCTGAGATGGTCACTCCAGAGATGCGCAGAGCAGCAAAAACCATCAATTTCGGGTTGATGTACGGAATGGGGCCGATTAATCTTGCACGACAGCTGCAGATATCTTTCAATGAAGCCAAAACATTTATAGAAGCTTACTTCCGGCAGTTCCCTACAGTAAAAGATTACATGGATACTACTATCGGCAAAGCCCGCCAGCACGGCTTTACAGAAACGCTGCTTGGCCGCCGACGCTATCTGACCGAAATAAATGCATCAAACCGAAATATCCGCGAAGCAGCGGAACGGACTGCGATAAACACTCCGGTTCAGGGTACAGCTGCAGATATAATCAAACTCGCGATGATCGACATACACCGGGATATAACCAGAGTGTGTTCTGATGCAAGATTGCTCCTGCAGGTTCATGACGAGCTGGTTTTTGAGATTCCTGTAAGTGAAGCCGACAGTTTCAAGAAATGGGTTACCGATATAATGTGCTCGGCATACAGACTGACCGTTCCTTTGAAAGTGGATGTGGGCATTGGAAGCAACTGGAGTGAAGCGCACTGAAAGATAACTTTTTGGATTATCCGGCAGAATAGTTTTTCAGATACTCTTCAAACAGGAAAAACCCCAATCTTGCCTGCAGTGAATTACATACAGGCTCTGCTTCATATTTAGAGAGAAGCACTACCGAGATATCCTCGTTTTCCTCCGGATTTCCCCCTTTTTTTCCTGCAAAAGAACAGAATTCCTGACCGGGAAGTTCTTTAATACATCCGAAGTAGTAGATTCCCTCATCACTTGCGCCCGCGGAACTGTAAAGGAGGTTATCTGTAAGAGGGAAAATTTCAGTGGGCGAGACCTCAAGACCGGTTTCCTCGCGCACTTCTCTTATTATTACGGCCCGGGCATCACTCTCTTCATCTAACATTCCAGCCGGGAATTCAAGACTCAGCTGGCCGTTGCCGATTCGACGCTGACGGATCATCAGGTATTTCTGTTCCCCGCTATCCCTGTTTTTAAGAAGTATTACCGCAAGACAGGCATGACCACGTATGAAGGCGATATTGGGAAGATGTGTACCTTCCGGGGATCTTACATCTACGTCAAGCAGGGCAAAAAGCAGATCTCCGTTTTTTTTACGAATTTCGTCTATCATCTTTACATTATGAATAGTGCATCCTGCTTTTGACACATCATTAACCCAGTTTCGGATTTTGCGGTCAAATTCATTTTGTGGCATTTTTTTACCTGAACATAATATTACAGATAAGAACTGAGCCCAGAATCCCGACTGCATCAGCGCAAAGCGCAGCAGGGAGGGCGTGACGCGTTTTTCTTATTCCGACAGCACCGAAATAGACCGCAAGCACATAAAATGAGGTCTCTGTTGAGCCCTGAATCACCGAGACCAGATAAGATGTAAAACTGTTTGGATCCTGATTAATAATTTCAGACATCACGCCAAAAGCCCCTGTTCCTGAGAGTGGGCGCAGTAATGCCATCGGCAGGGCTTCCGGAGGCATTCCGATAAGGCTGGTTACGGGATTTACAATCCAGGTAAACAGATCAAGTGCTCCGCTTGCCCTGAACATACCGATAGCTACGAAAATAGCCACCATAAAGGGAATAATTCTTACTGCCACTTGAAATCCCTCTTTGGCACCATCGGTGACCGCCTCATAAACCTTCACACCTTTGAGGTAACCAAGCAGCAGCAGCCCTCCCATTAATAGAGGCATCAGCCATCCCGTAGCGCTGACTACCAGTTGGTAATCGATTGCAGGAACGTGTCCGATTTTATAAAAATGCCATGGGACGGCAAAAAGAAACACTGGAATTAAGGAAATCGCGAAGAGCTTAGGGAACAGCCCCAGTTTGACAAGCTCTGGAGCGGCCTCCGGAGCGGCTTCGTTCTCTGTCTGCACGACTGAAACGCTCTGTACCGCAATTGATTCTTTACTCCTTGCAGCCATCAATTTTGCGGCAATTATTGCCGTTGTAGTAGAGAGGGCGGTTGCAATAATCGATGGAATGAGTATGTTGGCCGGGCTTGCAGCTCCCGCGGCTGCTCTGACAGCTATAACTCCCAGAGGAAGAATTGTGACACTCGAAGTGTTTATTGCCAGAAAAAGGCACATGGAATTAGTCGCGGTGCCTTTTTCTGGGTTAAGTTTGTCAAGTTCAGTCATGGCCTTGATTCCCATGGGGGTTGCGGCATTACCCAACCCGAGCATATTTGCAGCCATATTCATTATCATTGCACTCATCGCAGGATGATCAGCAGGGACATCCGGGAAAAGCCTCACCATAACAGGACGGATTGCCCGCGAAATTGTCTTCATCAGACCAGCGGCTTCTGCGACCTTCATGATGCCAAGCCACAGGGCCATGGCTCCAATGAGGCTTATGGCAAGGGTAACAGCACTTTTTGCTGAATCAAATGAAGCTTTAGTGATCTCATCCATTCTTCCTGTATATGCTGCGACTACTATACTGGAAAGAATCAGGTAGAGCCAGATGATATTAATTACTGCAGGTTTTTTATCCATAGTGAGAGAAAAATACTATCCGGTGCGACAGCAGGCATAGCCTTCAGAGAATGAATTCTGTATTTATCCCGGCTTGGCAGAGTTATTGCACTTTACATCTAAAAGAGGTGCCGTATGTTACTGTTATATCGTTACTGTGCAGTAATCATTCTACTACTATCCCTCTCTTCCTCAAGCCAGATAGTGCAGGAGAAGATGGGGGTGATTCTTGGGGTAAGAGCAGGATTAAGTGTCTCAAGTTTCTGGGGTGATGGAGTTACAACATTTGAAAAAGACCTCTCTGAATCGGTCGCAAATTACAAATCCGGTTTGCACACTTTTTTTACCAGTGGCTTCTTTGTTCAATACGAAATCGTTCAAGATTTTTTTGCTATTCAACCCGAGTTTCTTTATCTCAGATCAGGGAAATCCTGGAAAGTCTTTCTAAATGATGGAGGCAGCAGCTCTTTTAATATCTATTCAGATTATCTCCAGATTCCATTTATTGCCAAGATTCTTATCCCTTCCCGTTCTGTAATTATAAATGCCTACGCCGGGCCTTCATTGCTCATTAAATTATCTTCTCGTGCTGAGAACATCTCCAGTATTCCTGAAACTGTAAACATCGGTTTTCTGGGCTCAGTAAATGCTGATGATAAGCTATCCTCGATTGTTAATCCTGTAGATGCCGGGCTGACAACCGGTTTTGCATTGGATATACTGGCCGGTTCTGGGCGGTTCCTGGTTGATCTGCGGTATACATTCGGGACTATCCAGGTTTTCAAACCAAAGGGGGGGAGTGACTTCCGTAACAGCGCCTTTTCTCTTTTTACCGGATATGCCTGGAGCTATTAAGCTAAAAATCGAAAGTCACAAGCATAATCATTTCCTGTTCAGCACAGTCTTTTTCTGCTTTACACCCACCCTTGAACAGTAATCATACACAGGACATTCACTGCACCTGGGGTTTACAGGAAAACAGGTATGCTGGCCAAAGGAAACGAAATAAGAATTGAAGGTTACCCAGTACTTCTGAGGAAATGACCTTCGCAGTTCCATCTCTGTTTCCAGCGGCGTACGTGTTTTTAGATATCCCAGACGGTTAAAAATCCGGTGTACATGAACATCAACGCACACTGCTGGCTTACCGAATGCTACTGCCACAACCAGATTGGCAGTCTTCCGTCCTACACCGGGAAGTTTCACCAGTTCCTCTACTGTATCGGGAATTTTACCATTGAAGAGGTTGTCAAGAATGTCGGGGAGTCTCTTCAGGTTTGCTGCTTTCTCATGGTAAAAACCGACCGGGTAAATCAGCTTTTCCAGTTCTGTCAGATCAATTTTCCGGAGGTCCTCAGGAGTATTAATTTTTCCAAAAAGCCTCTCAGCTGCCGCTACCGTGGTCTCATCTCTGGTTCTCGCACTTAAAATCGTTGTAATCAGTACCTTAAAAGGATCATTAGTCTGAAACTCGATTAGATCTACAACTGGCATGCGGTGTTTTGAAAATTCCCTGCTGAGTACAGTGTAGACTTTCGCAATATCCGGACTTCGCAGTTTCATTTGTCCTGAGCTTTTTTACCGGTTTTCCTGAGAAGAGAAAATGATATTTCAAGCCGGTTTGACGTACTGGATAGCGCCCTGTCATTTTTGAAATCCGGATCGATGTCCCGGAAACGAACCCGTTCACCGGATGAAATGAAACGGTTGTACCAGTTAAAATTGTAAGTAACTCCGACTTCAACAGCTCCGAATTTTTTTAAGCTCCGGATAGTATTTAAGCCTGTCCTGAAGGAGAATGCCAGACCGTAAGATGTATAATTATCAAAAGTTGACTTGATACTCTTCTCAATTGATTTTATTTGAGGATTATCAGAAAACCTGTCGGTTTTGTTTACAGATCTAAGCGAAACCAGAGGCGAAATACCTATGCCGATAATAAAATCACTTCTGTCGACGCCCTCGATAGAAAAGTATCTTTCTGGGAACCTTATCCCGTAAAGAGCCTCGAGTGTAAGGTAATATATTGAGATGTTCTGCTTTACATCTATTCTGTTGTCAAGAGAATCATGAAGGGAAAAAACAGACGCTTTGAATTTTTTGTTTATCATTGAAAATGAAAGTGCTGTTGAGAACAGGTCCGTTTCTCTGACTTTAGTCAAAGATATTTTGATCGGAAAAGTCATGGTATAATGATCGGTTTTGTTCCTTACAGCAAATCTTAATGATGCAGTATCGCTGATTTGCAGTGAGTCAGGCAGAGATGTATCAGGTTCAACACGGAAAGAACTTGCATTTAGTCCAAAGTCCCCAAGGGAATCAGGAAGTGATTTTGTCCAGAGATCAATCAGCGAAAAGCTTCCCAGTGTCCATCCGGCCCCGATACCGAAAAAAAGTCCCGTGTGATTCACAGGGCCCTGATTTTCCCCCGATATAAGTGATTTTTTTCCTGGAATAGAGAGCGCAGAGTCTTTTTTTACCTGACCCGGCAAAACTGAAATGCTGTCCGGTGCTTTGGTCAGTGATTCTCTTGTACTGTCGGGAATAACACTCACAGAGTCTTGAAGTGCGATTGAATCGGAACCCGTGACTGCAGATTGCAAAGATCCCGATGTGTCGGCAATTAGAGAATCTTCTGATGCAGAAACAGGAGCTAACACTGCCAGAGATATGATTAACTGATAAATTAAAGGCATAAAATTCCTGATTTCTTCTTCCTTATCCCTTGTTTACTTCCTGTTTCTTTGCCGTAGCTTCGATCAGGATCAATGTATAATCATCTTCGTATGAAAATTTTGACAGCTGTTGTTGTATTGACTGAAGAACCTTACTGAAAGGAAGGTGATTGCATCCAACCAATATTTTAACAAAACGATCATAACCGAGCATTTCACCTTTGCTTTCAGGGTCCACAACTTCAAAAATACCATCTGTGAATAGAAAAAACCTGTCTCCTTTTTCATATTCAGTAGACGATTCCTCATAAATCGAGCCTGGGAGCAGCCCCAGAAATGTTCCGGATGATTTGAGCTGCACAACCGTACCGTTGCGTTTTACCAGAACAGGTATCGGATGTCCGGCTCTTGAATAGGTAAACTTATGAGATTTTATGTCGAAAATCCCCCAGAAACAGGTCAGATAATGTCCTGTATGAATATTGTCGATCATATCCTGATTGAGCTTTAAGAGAAGCTCATTGACCGGCATTTCAACTTTGCTGTTGTTGTAAAGAGACATCTTGGAGATAGTCCCCACAAAAGCCGCCGACAAGCCGTGTCCGGAGGCATCACCGATAAAGGTGCCCAGGTGTTCGGGTGAGAACTTTATAAAATCATAGATATCACCCCCGACCTCAGTGACAGGGTTGTAAACAACCGAGATCTTCAGACCGTCAACATCAGGGGCGTGTTTGGGAAGGATACCCTGCTGTATAAGACGGGCCAGCCGAAGTTCATCATGTATATTTGCCTGAGCAGCCTTGAGGTGCTTCATGGCTTTATCTAAAGATTGATTTTTTTTCTCTAAGTCAAGCTTAAGCTGCTCAAGGAGTGAGATATCCCGTATATGTTCTATGATACCTCGGGTCTTTTTATCCATGGTAAGATCAAATGTTGAAAATGAGATCGATACCGCACCTGTTCCGCAGGGATGTCTTGAGAGTTCAATAGTTGCAGGTTGTCCTGAAGAAAAAGACTGTTTCATCAGACAATCTTCACAAGGAGTCGTACGGTTGCGCAGAAGTGAGTAGCACTTTTTATTGATAGTGTCCTTAAAGTTACTGGAGATCATGGATATGTATGCCTGGTTGGCACGTTTAACCGTATAATCTTCGGAAATTACAGCCAGGGGATCACTTACTCCGTCAAGCATATCCTCCAAACCGATTTTACTCTGGTATATAAGGTGAAGAGGGTATTTTCTGTAAAGAGCAACCAGAGATCCGGCGACTGCAAGTCCGCCTGCGGCGAAAAGGATCAGATGCAGGGCTTCCATCACTCTGTTTTACCTGATTTTTTCTGGGCAGATGATTGCCGCAGATAGTTTGGAAGGATTCCAGATCCATCTTTCCACATTGAAGGCTCATTAAGCAATGAAGCACCTATAGACGCACAGTAGAATCCGCGCTGAATGGGGAATTTCTCAACTGGAAACCACCTCGGGTTTTTTTCAAGAAAGCTGAAAACAGTACTGCGGGAGTAACCCATTGTGTCTGTGATCACAGTATCATCAATGCCCACCTGGTTTCTAAACACTTCAATGCTGCATGCCTGATCATCACCGGAACGTTCGATTTTTCCGCCTGAAACATTGAATGGAGCCCAGTACACTTCTCCGTTTCTTGCGTCCAGTGCTGCCAGAACACGCCCGCTGTACCTTCTGCCTGCATGCGCAAGAATCATAAGCGATGAAACGGGGCAGATCATAGCATCTCTGCCTATGCAGAATCCTTTCGCAAAAGCTATCCCTATTCTCAGGCCGGTAAATGATCCCGGACCGGTACTGACTGCTACATTCGAAATATCAAAGGGCTCGACAGAGTTTGCATCCAGAATCATTCTGACAATTTGGGAAATATGCTCTGCATGTGAATTCCGGATAAAACGGGAATATGAGCAGACAGCTGTACCATTTTTGAAAAGAGCCACTCCCAAATCAATGGATGAAGTATCGATTCCAAGCACCCAGCTCATGCAGTTATGGTGCTCCGTCGTGCTAATGCAGAATCGATCAGTTCGTCAAGCAACTCAGCATAGGTCCCGCCTGAAGCATAAAATGCCTTGGGTAAAAGGGAATTTCTGGTCATTCCTGGAAGAGTATTTGTTTCAAGTACGTACATGATGCCGTCTTTAAGAATCATGTCTGTACGCGAAATTCCCTTGCAGCCAAGAGCTTTGTGAGCAGCAAGCGAATTGCGTTTTATAGACTCAATAATCTCCTCAGAACGGGGTGCCGGAACAATCTCTTCAGAAGCTCCATCGGTGTATTTTGCAGTATAATCGAAAAATTGCGATTTGGGACGAATTTCAATTGGCGGGAGTGCTTCAATAGAACCATCAGAACGCTCTATAACCGCACAGGAAAATTCAATCCCGTCTATGGCAGTTTCCACCAGCAATTCATCTGAGTGCACTGAGAGTTCGGAAATAAGGCTCTGAAGTTCTTCGTGACTTCCTGCTCTACCCATAAGACGGCTTGATCCTGATTGCGGGCACTTGATGAAACAGGGAAATCCGTGCTTTTCAGCTATCGAATTTGCTGTTATACCGGGATAATCTTTGCCGTAGATGGAATAGGGGGGAACAGAAATGCCTTTTTGCTCATATATCAGCTTTGAAGCGATCTTATTCATCGCCAGTGCACTGGCAAAAACACCCGATCCAGTATATGGAATTCCTAGGGTGTCAAGATATCCCTGAAACACTCCGTCTTCACCGAAACTTCCATGAAGTGCCAGAAAGGCCACGCTGCACCCCTCCCAGACTTTGTGAGCAGCATCGGCAGTATAGGGACCCTGAAAACGTCCCGATGCTCCCGGGCGCATAAGATCCTTCAACTCGGGTAATCTGGCATTGATATCATGAAAATAAAACTGTTTGTCCTGCGTGATCACAACAGCTCTCAGGCGATGCTTGCTTTTATCGATATTTTCAAGCACTTCCAAACCTGAGTTTAAAGAGACTTCATGTTCAGCTGATGGACCGCCCATCACAATGTTAATAAGCCCTGTCATTTTCTTGCTTCTTTCAGTTTTTTTGTTAATACATCTACTACAGAATTTGCAGATACACGGTACTGTTCGCGGCTGTCCCTTTCACGAATTGTAACCGTATCATCTTCCATCGACTGGCTGTCAACAGTGATGCAGTAGGGGGTACCAACCTCATCCTGCCTTGCATACCGACGGCCAATTGATGATGTGTGATCATAAAAAGATTTGATAGAATTGTCAAGAAGATCCCGGTAAATTTTTTCGGCTTTCTCCGGCATTCCATCACGTTTAACCAGTGGCAGCACAGCAGCTTTTATTGGTGCAAGTGAGGGATGAAGATGAAGTACGGTACGAGCGTCTTTGCCCTCGCCCTCAACTTCGTAGGAATCAACAAGGAAAGCAAGTGTGGCTCTGTCTGCGCCGGCTGCAGGCTCGATTACATACGGGAAATAGTGCTGCTTTGATTCTTCATCAAAATAAGCCAGACTTTTGCCGCTTGACTCAGAGTGCTTTTTAAGATCGTAATCGGTTCTGTTTGCTATTCCTTCAAGTTCACTCCATCCGAACGGGAACTTGTATTCTACATCTGCACAGGCCTTGGCATAATGTGCAAGCTCATCTATCTGGTGGTCACGAAGACGCAGATTCTCTTCTTTGATTCCATGGTCTTTATACCATTGAAATCTTGCCTGTTTCCAGTAATCGTACCACTGCTGATCCTCAGCCGGCGGAACAAAAAATTCCATTTCCATCTGCTCGAATTCCCTGGTACGGTAAGTAAAATTACCGGGTGTAATCTCGTTTCTGAAGCTTTTCCCGATCTGGCCGATACCAAACGGCGGTTTGAGGCGGGAGGCCTGCTGAACATTGAGGAAATTGACGAAAATACCCTGAGCAGTTTCGGGCCTCATATAAACAGTTGCAGATTGATCTTCAATTGGCCCCATGAATGTCTTGAACATCAGGTTAAACTTGCGCACAGAGGTTAATTCTCCGTGGCACTTAGGGCACTTGTCAAGATTTTCAAGATGATCGGCCCTGAAGCGTTCTTTACATTTTTTACAGTCTACAAGCGGATCTGTGAAGCCTGATAGATGACCCGAAGCTTCCCACACTCTGGGATGCATAAGTATTGAGGCATCTAAACCCACAATGTCGCGCCTGTTTGTAATCATGGATCTCCACCATGCTTCCTTTACATTACGCTTGAGCTCTACACCAAGGGGCCCATAGTCCCAGCAGCTGTTTAGCCCCCCGTAAATTTCACTGGATTGAAATATTATACCGCGCCTCTTACAGAGGCTTACTATTACACTCATTAGATCTGGGACTGATGCAGCGGACATTCTCTCCTCCGGATTATTTGTAAAAATATCACATTTCTATAACTATTGTCTGCAGTAATCATTTTATCTACAGTATTCCTGCAGCTTTCAGATTACTTCTTAATCTGTCTTTAATCGAAACATCGGTTCTCGGGTTAAATTCTGATCCGGTAATCTTTTCATAAAGTTGAATGTATCTGGATGATAATTCAATCACCAGATCATCAGGTGCCTTCGGCAATACCTTGTCTTTGTAAGGATCACAATTCTTTCTGAACCATAAACGCAGGAATTCCTTGTCAATGTTCTCAGGTTCCTCTCCTTTTGCCAACCTTTCCTGATAGGTGCTCTCAATCCAGTAGCGTGAGGAATCGGGGGTGTGGATTTCGTCTATCAGAACGATATTACCCTCAGTATCAATACCAAGTTCATATTTTGTATCAACCAGTATCAGGCCATTGCGTGCCGCTAACCTGGAACCAAAATCAAACAGAGCAAAAACAATCATTTCCAGCTTTTCCCAGGTATTCTCATCAATAATACCTCTGGAAACTATCTCTTCTGCTGAAATTGACTCATCATGCTCTTCTGATTTGGTCGTTGGTGTAAGAATAGGTTTTTCGAACTTCTGATTTTTCACCATACCCTCAGGAAGCACATAGCCGCAGATATTGCGAGCGCCTTTTGAATAGAGGGTCCACGCAGAGGTGTCGGTTGATCCTGTAAGATAGCCGCGCACTATGAATTCCACAGGAAAGACCTTGCATTTAACCGCAATGGTGACATTTGGGTCAGGTACAGATATAACATGGTTCCTGACAATATGATTGGTATTTTCAAACCAGAAATTGCTGACCTCATTGAGAACCTGCCCCTTAAAAGGGATATTTGACAGAATCCGGTCAAAAGCGCTCTGCCTGTCAGTAGTGATAAGCATGAGTGCATTTCCAAGATCATAGGTATCACGTACTTTTCCCTTACGCATACCTTTGATCCCAAGAAATGAGGTGTCAGCAAGACAATTATTTAGATGCTGGGCGATAATCTCTTTGGAAACCATAAAGTTCCGTTGCTGAATGAGTAAAATGGAATCCTGCCTTGCTGTGTTTAGCAGCTTAGTCTTATAAAATAATAAGTGCGTATATACTATTGTATTACGAATAGATGGTTTGGCTTATTCTGAGTGATGTTTTAGATAAATCAGCCTTTTAACAGCTTTTTTAAAAATGGTACAAAGGTTTATCATACCGTTAGGTCATATATATTAAAGATAATGTATCCTTTTTAATGAGAAAAATTAGCTCCCCTGGCTATCCTTCAGCAAGGAACTACCTGCTTCGTACCTAAATAAGTGTAGATGTATTGGCGCAATCTTATAGGACCTTAGCAAGGAGCCTGATATGGATATTAGAGAATTTGACGACAGGGGAAATAATCCTGAACCCAGGCCTGAAATCAGGGAGAAGTTCAGTGAAAAAAGCAATCGTTTTGCTTCATCCGGAAAAGATGCAACCGTTAATGAGATTTCAAACATCGGAACAGCATTCAGAGCTGCAGCAGGAAAGCTTCATGAACAGAATGATTTCCTGGCAGACTGGGTAGATACTGCCGCAGATAAACTGGACTCGGTATCCAATTATCTGAAGGATCACGAGCCAGAAGATATTCTGCATGATGTGCAGGATTTCTCAAAGCGCAACCCGTACGTGACGGTAGGTGTGATGTTTGCTGCGGGTCTGGCATTGTCCAGGGTATTAAAATCCGGACAAGATTAGTCTGAAGGAGGATGTCATGAATTTGTATAATAGAGATGTTTTTATCGAGGAAGAGTCGACTGTTAACCTTATCCGCAACCTGCGGGACGAGACGGTCACGATGATGCGTCAGGAGGTCGAGCTTGTAAAAACCGAAACATCGGAGAAAATTTCTTCAGTTATCAAGAACTCAATTTTTACCGTGATATGGTCGGCTGTACTTTATGCAGGATTTCTATTCCTGCTTGCCGGGCTGACGCTTCTGGGATATTTCGGGCTAGTAAATCTGGGATTATCACCTGCGATTGCAAGCTGGCTTATGCCGCTTATTACTGCAGCAGTTGCACTGATCGTAGGAGGAATAGGGATTTCGATCTCAATCAGGAAATTAAGTAAAGTAAAACCGGTGC
>JAAYYB010000040.1 GCA_012515615.1 Fibrobacter sp. | reverse complement strand
TTCAATATTCTACCTGAACCAACTTTGCGATAACTGCAAATGCATTATCGGGAGCCGTATGCCTTAATAGGGCACGTACGGTTCTGAGAGGGGGACGGCCAGTAATGGCCGTTTCTACCTCACCCGTAAGACTGGCGTCTTCGACAGGCTGCAGCGAAAGAGGGAACGCCCTCTTCCAAAAGATCTTTGCTTAATAATTACTTTCACGAAGGCACCCTCTTCCAATAATTTCTTAGTCTGGTTTCCGGCCTTAACCGGAATGACGGAGTGTGGAACGTTACAGCATATACACAGTATGTATACACTATGTAACATTTTCAGCACCCGCTAAGCACGACGGTGCAGCAGATTATGGATTTTTGCTTTAATAAATCTGTAATTGCCGTAAAAGGAAAAGAGACGATGAGCCAGTTTTAACGAAAGTAAGAAGTAGTATTGTAATGCATACCCCTTATTTTCATCCTCTATTCTTTTGGAATTGACCAGTTTATTAAAAAGTTTCTCCGGTATCTTTACCGTACTCAATAAATAAGCCATCATGTTTACATAGCTCTTACGGATATCCTGAAAATCCGGTCTTGGCTTGTACTCATCTATGATCCCTTCCTCACGGGCTTTCTGATAGAGCCGCGTTCCGGGGAAAAAAGTCAACGAAAAGGCTGAAAGATAAAATGGGTGGGGAAGATCTCTGAGAAGCCTGAGAGTTTTTCGTTTATCATCTGAGTTCTCCCAGGGATTATCCAGAATTATGTCATAGAACGGGGGACGAAGTTTGCGCTTGAATGAATTCAGGGTTTTTGCTGCCTCGATGATATTATCTCTTGAGAAATGCCTCTTGAAGATCTCTTTCTGTGTTCTTTCACTTCCGCTCTGTATTCCCATTCTGACAGTTAACAGACCGGCGCCGATTAGCAGCGACAGTTTATCTTTACTGACTGTTTCTGGTCTTATTCCGCCGATTGCAAAAGGAAGATTTATCTCTTTTTTGTATTTTTCACAAAATTCCTCTATCAAATCAATATCAAGACTCAAAAAGGCGTCATCATCGATGGCAAGATAGTGTATGAAAGGAAGCCGGTCAAGAATGTGAAGGGTTTCTTTTAGAAAGTAATCAACAGAGTATCTCCGCATTTTTGCATGACTGATATCAAGAGCCTGATACCGGTCATTTATGCAATATGTGCACCTGTAAGGACAGCCGAACGTCAGCATCCTGGTCAGTGTAAAACCAAAGTTGCGTTTTATATCATTTAAAGTGAGAGGCCGCAGGCGGTTGTTGATCAGTATGAGATGGTCATTAATGTCATAGTCCTGAAAGGGGAGGCGGTCAAGATTTCGTTCCAGTGGACGCTGAATATTTTTTTCAATTCCATCCGGGGTTGATAGCCAGATATTTTGAATTCCAGATACCGGTTTTGAATTGGCAACGGCAGAGATGTATTCAACAAATGCCTGCTCTCCTTCACCAAGACAGACTGCATCGCAATATTTCAGTGAATCCTCAGGGGCTGCGGTAGCGTGAACCCCGCCCCAGATCACCGGTGCGGTGAAATTTTGCTTAATAATAGAGGTAAGCGCTGTGGCGGTCTTTAAACAGTTGGAAAAAAACGAAAGCGCATGCACGGTGCTGTCTGAAATGGCTGCAAGAAGACTGCTTAAACAGCTCTTGTCAAGAGAGCTGATTCCCGAAAAACCGTCGGGAATGAAAATTGTCCTGACCCTTATTCCATTGGCTTTGGCGTAAGCCGCGACTCTTCTGGCCCCGATACAGGTATAATTACGCCCGATACAGTAAAGGGTTATCTGTGCATTGTTTTTGTAAATTCCCGGTTCTTGATGCATTTTTTCTCACATGAGTGGATTGGATTTCAGCGGCCAAATCCGGCAGATGGCAGCGATGATATAGATTGTATCTTGATGCACTGCGAATTCAAGAATTATCATTAACATAGATTTTATTGCGGGTACGTTTAAAAACAGATTTAAGCCTACTTTTCAATTTTTACCCCTTAACCTGATCAAGGTTGTATTTTTCGGAGAAACAGAAAAAACAGGAGAAGAAATTGTCAAATCTCGCAGAATTTGCAAGGGAACTGCATGAAAAAGAGAGCAGGATTTATGAAAGAAAATTTGAGCCGGTTGACTATCCCAGCGGCCAGGAAAATCTCTCAGATATCCGGGCTGTTATTTTTGATGTCTATGGTACACTGATAAACTACTGGAAACCTGGTTTTGAAACTCCGCAATCAAGGGCAGATGCTCTTTTGCAGGCTTTCAGATTAATTGCAGATCGTTTTGGAATGACAGAGCTTTTGACGGAAATAAATCCATCCGATAAACCAGAAAAGACTCTCAGCGATTTTTACCACGGGTTGATAGCTCTGAGTCATGAAAAGGCTGCTAAGAGCGGAAGAGAGTTTCCGGAGGTAAAAATTGAGGAAGTCTGGAATCTGATAGTGATGATTCTAAAACGCCGGGGCTATGATCCTTCTGCTTTTAATCCCGCTGCCAGTGAAGACTTCGGGCGGGTTCTGGCATTTTCCTACAATTTCCATTCCCTGGGAAGACAGTTATACCCCGGGGTTGTGGATGCACTGGAGAAGCTAAAAAAGCAGAATATTGTTCTTGGACTGTTCTCAAATTCCCAGTTTTACACTCCAATTGACCTCACTCTACTCATCAGAGACCAGAGTAATGGTAAGTATGACGATTATAATGAGCTTTTTGACCCTGATCTGACGTTCTTTTCTTATGAATACGGAATCTCCAAACCGAATCAACAGCTTTTCAGGAAACTTTATGACTCTCTTTACGAGTATCAAATCCTGCCGGAGCAGACTGTCATGGTAGGTAACGATCTCAGTCTTGACATACAGCCCTCAGCCGCTGTCGGGATGCGCACGGCTTTTTTTACCGGAGATAAAGAGTACGCCTTCATGCATAATATTGAGCAGACGGTTATTCCGGATATCTGCTTTCAGAACTGGGGCGAGCTCCATCAGAAACTGTCCTTCTATTCTCAGGAGAAAAACATTTGATGAAGAATTTTTTGTATGTAATGACATTTATCGTTCTCACCATGTTCTTTTCACTCAGCATAGAGGCCTTTGAGATCGAACTGGAACTTGACCCTGATAACAAAGATGCTCTGCCGTCTTCTGTTTTCAAAGCCGTAAATGACGCCTATGATATGAATATTAAAGGAATCGAGGCTCTGGAACGAAATGAGTATGAAACTGCACTCGATTACTTTAATGAGGCTCTCAGGATTCTTCCTGATTACGATGACGCGAAAAATAACAGAGGTGTAGTCTTTTACCGGAAAGGGACAATCTCAGAAGCACAGAAAATATGGAATGAACTTGCTTCTGAAAACCCTGAGTACTCTACTGCATCTTATAATCTGGGGCTTGTATTACTCAATGAGAAACAGCCAGATGCCGCTTCAAGGCTCTTTGAACGGGCTGTCAAGTTTAACAGCAGGTTTACAGAGGCACTTGTGAGGCTTGGTCTTATCAACCTTCAGACCGGAAAGAAAGAAAAAGGGCTTGAGTACCTGAAGAAGGCTTATAAAGTTGAACCTGATAATCAGGATGCGTGGAGCTTTCTGGCTCATGGGCTTATTGTCGCCGGAGATACAGCCGAAGCAGTTGCTATTCTGAAGAAGAAAGAGGACAAAGCAGAGGCATTACGAATATTGGGCGGAATAGAGAGCGCCAGGAAAAATTATGAAAAAGCGGCAGATCTTTTCAACAGGGCTGTTTCCAGGGGGGCTGATCCATCTTTACTTGTTGATCTTGCATCAGCACAACTTGAACGCGGTAAATGCAAAGAGGCGCAGAACTCATTGAACGGGTATTTCTCCAAACCGGTACAACATTCCGCAGATGCATTCCTTCTTGCCGGAATAGCTGCCAAGGAATGCGGAGATATAAAAGCAGCTCAAAAATATTTTGAGGAAGGATCAGGCAAATACCAGGGCGACCCGATTCTAAAATACAATCTCGGCCAGATCTACTTTCATCAGAAAAAATATGAACAGGCAGAAGATACCTGGACCGGACTCTCCGATACAGTTCAGGATCCCTCACTTCTTTACCTTAGAGCCCTCAATGCACGAAGACGGGGAGATCTGAATTCAGCACAGGGGATCATAAGCCGGGCCATAGAGATGGATGAGCGGGCAGAGTTCCGTGATCTGCTGGGAGTAATCTATCACCTCAAAAAAGAGGACCACAAGGCACAGGTGGAGTTCCGCAAAGCTTTAAAGATTGACCCCCAGCTTAGAAGCGCCCAGCTCAATCTTGCCCTGCTGTCAAGAAACGGAGAAGATCTGGGTGCAGCTGCAAAAGAGATTCAGGAACAGCTCTCAAAATGCAGCGGGGATTCCTGCGTCGATCTCTCATTTCAACTCTCAATTATCTACTATCACCAAAAAGAGATCTCAAAAGCCGCTCAGGTCCTCTCTGCTATAAAAGATGAGGACAAAGATGAGCGCATTTACCGTCATCTGGCAATATACTACAGAGAGAATCAGGAATATGACAAAGCAATTTCCGCTCTGGAAACTGCTGCAAAGAGACTTGTGCTTGAGCCACAGACTGAATACGAGCTTGCCGAGACATGTCTTATGGGCGGCTATCATAAAAAAGCTGTGGAACACTATCTGACACTGATTCCAAAATGGCGTCAGAACCCATGGAGACTCTATTACCAGCTCGGATATTCATATCTTGAACTCAATGATCTCGACAAAGCCGGGGAATTCTTTCAGAAAAGCATTAAAAGCAAGAATGACAATGTGGGCGCAAGAGGATTGCTTGCCTTTGTTCTTAATAGGAAAGGGAATGTCGGAGAAGCCCGGAAATTATGGGAAAAAAACCTCAAGGATGATCCTTCAAATCCTTCACTTTGGATAAATATGGGTTTGTCGCTGGAGAAAGACGGCCGTTATGAGGAGGCTCTGGAACATTATAAAAAAGCTATAGTTCTCAAAAAAGATGATAAAGAACTGCAGATAAATATCGGAAATGCCTATGCAGGGATGGAACGCTACACAGATGCCGTCGGTGCGTACAGCCTTGCGCTTTCATCAGGCAAAAGGGAGCTTGCTTCTTACAATATTTTTCTTCTCGCCCGTAAAAAGAAGGACCGGGACAGGGCTTCAAAGATGCTGGAAATACTGGAAAAAGAGTTTTCTGCATCACTCTTTACAACCCGGGCACAGGCAGAGATGAGCCTTTGGAACGGTGATACGGCCAAAGCTCTGTCAAAGCTGGAAGGAATCAAGGACAGGGATGAATCGGACTGGCTTTCACTTGCTTCAATATATGCTGCAAAGGGAAACAAAAGCAAGACTGAGGAGTGCCTGAAGATGGTTACGGATGAGAAGGCGTGGCAGAAGGAGATCAATGCGATCAAAGCACAAATGGCATTCAGGCTGGGAAATTACGAAGATGCCTTAAAACTTCTCCGCCAGACAGGAGACACAACTTTTACATCCAGGTACAATATCGCACTTGCAGCATTTAATGCGGGACAATTTCAGGAAGCTTTAAACATCGTTGAGCGGCTGATCACAACTTCAAGCGGACAGGATAATGCGGATTGCTGCAGACTTGCGGGAAATGCCGCGTTCGCTCTCAAGCAGTGGAAGGCAGCCAGGACTTTTTATTTTCAGCTCTCTAATGTAGATGCCCGAAGTCCGGTTGTGCAGTACAATCTTGCTGTGGCTTCCTACAATCTTGGAGAGATGAAAGATGCCTGGAAATATTATCAGAGAGCCCGGGAGATGGACGGATCAATTTACAATAAGGATATAGAAAATCGACACTCACAGGAAAACAGACAGGCCGATTCGGTTCTGGTGCTCGATTCAACCGATATCTGGTACAATAAAGCTGTAGAGTTGCAGAATAGCGGCGCAGCAGGGGATGCAGAGGCGTTGTACCAGAAAATTATCAAAAAAGATCCTTCATATAACCTGGCCTGGAATAACCTTGGAGCTATTTACGGATCAAGGGGAGATATAGATAACGCTGAAAAATCCTACATGAAAGCGATTGAAAAGAGGCATGACATCCCTGAGACGTATGCGAATCTTATTACATTGTATATAGAGCTTGAGGAGTTTGGAAAAGCAAGACAGTGGCTGATAAAAGGGTTGGGCCACAATCCTGAGAGTGAGCTTTTAGAGGGGTTCAGGGATAAGATCGCTGAGAGAGAACAGGTTGTCAAGCAGCAGAAGAATGCTGAATAGGGACCTGTCTGAATTGCTGATTTACTGCTGCAAACCAGCTCTTTATCTGCTTTGAACCTGACTTATGCACAAGGGATGAGTGTAATAGGCCCTGAGTCCCGGGTGAATAAGTCAGGTTAAAGAGCGGGGGAGAAGATTACCCCGCATGCGGGCAGCAGCCGCCCCCGGATGCCCCGCAGGAATGAGAATGGGAACAGGCAGAACCACAGGAGCTGTCTGCGCTTTTACCCATTGAGATTGCGCCTATGGCAGACATAAGCTTCTCTGTTTCCCGGGAATTGCAGGAAGGGCAGGGAAGAGTTTTATTGCGGTCTCCAGTTACAAGTTCCTCAAACACTCTTCCGCATTCTCTGCAGCGGTATTCAAAAATCGGCATCTTTTTTCCTTTCGCCCAGGTTTGACTGAAACAACTGTTCAGATTAAAAATAAACCTTTTTATTCTGCTAGCCTCAGTATAGTTAGACTGAAAATAAATTACGAATCAGATTTTAGTTTGGTAAAAAAATTGCAGGTACATTCTTGTGGGTACCCTGAAAACTGATTTTCCCGCTGCCGCCGGATGCGAATTCTTGTGCGCTGCTACAGTTGCACTCAATCGACCAATCAGAGCGGATTTGCCATGGTGCGGTGAGTTCTAGCCCGGCCCCGTTTGAAAACTGAATTTTTAGAGATACCCTTATGGAAATTCTTCTTCTGCTGAATACTGTTTTTGTCCGCATGTGATAATTGACATGCAAATATCGTTTGTGCATTACACTGGTAGTATATCTGGGATTTGTGAAAGCCTTTATGCACAAGGGATAAGTGCAATTCGGTCTGATCCGGGTGCATAATTTAGGTAATACTCCGGTACTTTTATACTCATGCGCGCAAGCTTCTGTTACCACCCCGTATGTTTGTGCATTTTGTTTCAAATCATTGGCAGATTTTATGCTGTATAAACTTTTTGAATACAGTTTCTATCAGGTCAAATGCTGAGGCTTACCATATGATATTCAGGAATCTGCGGTTTCAAATTCTGATTGCAGCGGCTCTTTTCAGTTGTGGTCAGGCGTTCTGTGACGGGCTCCCGGGAGAATATTTATTGTCAAACAGATGGAGGCAGGTTTTCCTGTTCAGGTCGCCTGTTGACAATCCTGCGTTTTTGATGGAAGAGCAGTACTCCACTGTGAGGGCAGTAAATTACTTCCCCTTTAACAGCGGATCTCTTTTGATGGAGGCCGGGGTGGTGTATCCATTTGATCTTTATAATACCGCCGGGCTCAGCATTATCGCCGAGAGGGGGGGAGAGGTAAGGGGGTATTCCTTTGATGGTGACAGCCTCAAAGGCGGCAGATCTTCAAGAAACAACAACATTATTCTTATCGGATCTTATGCGTCAAATCCCTGGGGAAGACTCTCTATAGGGGCAAATTTGAACCTTGCGTATCAGGGAAATTTTGGAGAACCGAAATTGGGGTGCGGCGGGGATCTGGGCTTGAGTTTCAGAGTGCTTTTAGACCCGCTGCTGGGGTATCATGTCCTGGGATTGACATATAAAAATATCCTTTCCCCTGGAGTGTCAAGGTATCAGGCAATGCCTTTTTCATCGCAGATCTCCACTCAGTATCATACCGGTCTCTTTGGCAACAGGGTGACCCTGGATTACCAGGTATCATTGAGCGACTTTATGGCCCGGCCATCTATTTTTGCCGATCGCAAGGAGCTTGAATGGGACATGGAACTTCAGCTTGGATTCAGTCCTGTTTCCTACTTTAAAGTGAAGGGCTTTACAGATGTAAATCAGTGGAGGAGGTTTGGAAGTGTGGGTTTTGCTCTGGGCGCAGATCTCTCATACCTTAACAGGGGAAAAGATCTCTCTTTATATTATCAGTTCCGCAAAAACCTCAACAGTGAACTCCTGGGATCCCAGTCGGTGTATCTCATAGCGCAGTTCGGGTCACACAGAGAAGAACTGTATGCCCGAAAAATGGCAAATCTTGCCAGAATCTCTCCATCGAATCTCTATAACCAGGCGATGCTTGCCTACCATAATGAAATCTACTGGGATGCCTACTTTCTTTTCTCCAGCCTCTATGCGCAGTATCCTGATTTCTTTAAAAACGATGCTGTAACATATTATGCAGCTTCCTGTCTTGAGAATCTTGACATGAGAAAAACAGCCCTTGAGTCTTATGCCGATCTAAAGAGCCGCTTCCCTAAAAGCAGCTTTGTTTACGATGCTGATCTGGGAATGCTGAGAATACTCTACAGGGATGGAATGTATCACGATGTAGAGAGACAGTTTAGAGTCATAAGGGACAGTGAGGCATCAGAGGAGATAAAGCAGTATGCAGCCTACTACATGGGGGAAACAGAAGTTATCCGGATGGAGTACCTCAGGGCACTGGTCTATTTTGCGATGATTAAAAGCGGACACGGGGCCTATGTGTTTGCTCAGCACTCTTCCGCCACTGTCCAGGAGGCCTCTGAGGGCCAGAGGACAATGATAATAGATCACCTGCGCAACGCGATCGATGCCGTAAATGTAAAGACTCCTGCACAGAGAGAAATTGTCAACCGTTCGCTTGTGCTCCTGGGCTATATCTACTACGAGGACAATTCACTCTCAAAAGCCGTAACTGCGCTCAGGATGGTGCCGGAGAACAGTTACTACTATGAGGACGCGCAGCTTGGGCTTGGGTGGCTGGCTGTGAAGGCGCAGCAGTGGAAAGACTGTATCTCTACAGGAAAAATGCTTATCACACTGAGTAAAAAAAGGGTGATTCAGTGCGAAGGCAAACTTATTCAGGCCTATGGGCTCATACAGCAGCAAAAATATGATATCGCCGAAAACCTGCTCCTTGAAGCAGCCGCGGAGCTTGAGGATTATGAACGGGTTTCCCCCGGTCTCCTTGAGAAAGAGAAAGCTCAGTATGACAGCAGCCGCTACGCATACGATTCACTGGCATCGATGATTGTTGTTAGCGCAAGAAACAGAATCCCTCAGAAAAATTTTATAGAACTGCATAAAAGGCAGTCCGAACTCAAGGACGGGATAGATACATATCTGCAGTTTGCAGATGAGCAAAAGAGGGAACGCTTTTTTGAAAGGGGTATCTTCATATTGAAAGAAGATCTGGAGTTTGCAATTGCAACAGTTCAGAGAATCAGGGCCGGTGCCGGCGATCAACAGAACAAGACAGAAAAATCCATCAACGATCAGATTGAAAAGCTCAAAGGGCAGATCCAGGAGATTGAAGAATAGGTAAAATGAGGATTGGCTGTTAAAAGTAATGAGAGGGAAGAAAATCCTATGAAAAGGAATATGTTTTTTGCGCTGTTTTTCCTGATCTATGCAAGCAGCATGGGTGTCACAAAGAATATCTATGTTTCAAGTGCTCTTTATTATGACAACAATGCAGATGGCTTCATTGACAGCATTATATTCAATTATTCCGGGATGGTAAGTGATGGAGATATTCCTGCTTTCATTAATCTTCTCTCCATGCCTTCCTGGCGCAACTTCGCAGTCCAGGGAGGACGGCTGATTTCAGATAAATTGATAGAAATCAGGGTAAGAGAAAACAGAACTACGCCCATTACATCCGTTACCGCACAGGACGGCTTTCAGACACAGCAGGGGACACTGCCTGGAGGGGGTGAGGTAAAAGCCAATTCTTTTATGGCCCGCGACCATCTCTCTCCTGTAATAGTAAGTGCGAATCTGATTTCTTATAACGGGTTTATCGATTCCCTCAGGATAGTTTTCTCTGAACCAGTAAACAGCTTCTCATCATCTGAGCCATATAACTTCAAGGTCCCCTCAGGACAAAGCTATACTGTGAGTTTCTCCGGAAGTGGCCTGAACGGAAATACCTTCAATGGAGCCGTCAGCCAGGAGCAGAGCGGTGTTATCAAAGGAGGGGATTCTGTCTGGATTAAACCTCAGGCATCTGTAAGCGACCCTTTGGGTAATTCCCAGCTTAATCCTGCAAACCGCAGGGTTGCCGTAACGGCAACGACAGTCAGTAATTCTGTGGAGTTTACAAATGCTTACTATTACGACAGGGATGCTGATGGCTTTATTGACAGCATTATGGTTACATTTACGGGAGATCTGCACCCCGAGGATATCGATGCGATTACCGGGCTTATTACGCTTCCGCCGGAGCGAAACTTTACTATAGAAAGTGTTTCTTTATCAGACGGCGGTGTGGTGCTTACAGTACGGGAGGATTCCTCAGAGCCCAGAACATCTGTGGGTTCCGATGAAAAAATAATCGTAAGAGGAGGGCTTATCCCGGGAAGGCGTATTGTAGGTGAGGCGACACTTTCGATTCAGGACAGAGTTGCTCCTGTTCTCCTCAGTGCGCATCTGGAAACCCATGAAGTGGGTGATGATACGCTGCTTATCACTTTCTCGGAAAGAGTAGCTCCTGTGTCAAGTGGACAGCCTTTCATTTTCCACAACGGATCAGGAAGATATGCAGTTGTGCTGTCATCTGTTTCCACCATTGGGAATGAGTACACAGGGCGTATAATATCGGTTCAGCAGACAATGAGTGTCGGGGATTCTGTCTGGATCAATACTGGTGTAAGTACACGCGATCTGACTGGGAATATTCAGAACAACAGCCTGAACCGCAGGGTGTTTCTATCGATCAATAATCTTGATGTTCCGGTTGAAATAAACTCTGCTGTATATTTTGACGACAATGGCAACGGGTTTGTTGACAGAATTAATCTGGAATATTCAGGCCCGGTAAATACAGGAGATCTCCAGAGAATACTGGAACTGCTCAGCTTGCCGTCTGCAAGAAATTTTACAGTTCAGTCTATCTCTCAGCATAATTCATCAATAGTTTTACGTGTTAATGAGAGACGCAGTCAGCCAAGAACATCCGTTTCCTCTGATGACAGAATCAGGGTAAATAAAGGAAGAACCCCCGGGGGCGGGTTTCTTGTAAGTAAAACACTTCAGGTAATCGACAGCGTCGCGCCGGTTCTCCTCAGTGCTCATCTTGACTGGTATGGACAATCAAATGACATTTTAAGAACCGTGTTTTCGGAACCGGTAAAAAGTAACTTTTCTCAGCGCCCGTTTCTTTTCAAGCTGCCCGGTGGAGGAATTTATGTGGTGCTTGTAGAAAACAGCACCATTAACGGTGACCGCTTTTCCGCGCGGGTGGTCTCGGTTTCTGCTGAAAACGGAATGCAGGTCAATGATTCAGTATGGATCAATACAGAAGCCGGAATCTCAGATAATCCGGGTAATATCCAGCTGAATTCATCAAACAGACGGGTTCTGCTTACAGTTGCGGCTCATTTTAATATGAGAGTATTGGCTGAAAACAACCCGTTTTCAGAGGGAAAACGTCCCATGCCCAAGGTTGTCCTCGATGCCTACTCCAGAAACGGAAAACAATCTCCTCCCGATGGTCTGGTGGTGATAGTTGAGCCTGATCGGGCGCTCAGAGAATCACTTGAAATGGAGGGTACGATCTCTATTTATGATGTGGTCCATAACCCTGTGGTGCAGAAAAAATCCATGGTGTTTGACAGTCGTAAAAACCGGCTGTATTATGTCTGGGACGGTAATAACTACAATGGAAGAAAAACCGGTACCGGTACTTATCAGGCAGTGATAAAAATCAAGGACCGGACAGGCAAAAAAATCACAAGAAATTTGAATCTGGGGGTAAAGAGATAGTCACAAGTCGAAAGTCACAAGTAGGAATAGGAAGTAGGAAGTTAGGAAGTAGGAAGTAGGAAGTGAAAGCTTGAAGTGAAAAGCTTGAAGTGAAAAGCTTGAAGTTGTAAGTAGTACATAATAAGGATATTAGAGGTAAAGGTGAGAAATTGCGCAGAAAACTTTTTCTTTATTTTGCTTTCAACTTTCAAGTCATGACTTGTGACTCATTACTTGTAACTTGCAACTTGCAACTTGCAACTTGCAACTTGTAACTTGCAACTTGCAACTTGTGACTTGTGACTTATGACTTGTGACTTATGACTTTAGTCTTCGAATTCATTCCAGGAGGGGGCACTGAGCCGTTTTTGATCGGAAAGGGCATCTATTAGAGACATTTCTTCAGGAGAGAGTGAAATTGAGATTGCCTCGAGGTTTGCATATATGTGTTCTTCGGTGGATGCCTTGGGGATAACCACCGTGCCTTTTTGTAAAGCCCAGGCAAGAGCGATCTGCCCGGGGCTGCATTCTTTTTTCTTCCCGATTTCCCTGAGAGCCTCGCTTTTGAAGACTTTCCCATGACCCAGAGGGGAGTAGGCGGTGATAATGATCTGCTGCTCTTTGCAAAAGTGAAGAAGTTTGGGCTGATAGAAAAAGGGGTGAAACTCCACCTGATTATTACAAATTGGAAGCCCTGACACTTTCAGGGCTTCCTGCAGATGGCGGATTGAAAAATTACTTACCCCTATGCTTCTGACTCTCTTTTCCTCAACAAGCTTTTCAAACGCTTTCAGTGTTTCAGAGATGGGGATAAACTTGTTGGGCCAGTGAATAAGCAGAAGATCCAGGTATTCGGTTCTAAGCTTATCGAGGGAGATTGAACATTGGTCTATTACATCCCTGAAATTAAGCTTCTGGTACCATGCTTTTGTGGTCAGGAAAAGCTTTGAGCGGTTTATTCCGGAATCTCTTAAGGCCTGCCCGATATCGTTCTCATTTTCGTAAGCAGAGCCGGTGTCTATATGGGTATAACCTGCCTCAAGAGCGGTCATCACTGCATTATAACACTCTCTTCCGGTCAGATTCCATGTCCCAAGCCCCAGAACCGGGATTTCGTAGCCGCTTTTAAGGGTAAGAGTTTTCATAGGGGGAATAAGATGCAAAGATCAGGCCGGCTTGGGGGGAGTGCAGAATGTTTCACGCATAGCAGGCGCAGAACGCGATGATTTTAATAAACAAGAACATGAAACTTCTGGAAGAGGGCGTCCCCAATACAAGTAAAAAACAAGAATAAGGAATTACTGGAAGAGGGTGTTCCCTCTTTCGCTGCAGCCCGTCGAAGACGCCGGTCTTCCGCTATCACCCCGTGTTGTCCACTAGTTGTGGAGGCAGGTATTGGCTATCACATTTGCAAACGCCTTTGCAGCCGCACAGACGAACTGTAGGTAGATTAAAATTTATTATAGCCTCTAAGATAAAGGCGCTTAATGCCCACCCGGTCCCGGTTAAATGATAATGCTGCCAGCTCGCCCTGAGCTCCTTGTTGAAGGGCCTTGCTTTAATTATCAATATTACTCAGGATGTCTTCGACGACCTACTTTCTTTCCAGGGCCAAAGAAAGTAGGCAAAGAACGCCCTGAGAGCCCCGAACTGGCTTTCCATTCGCCCTTTCGCCCGCGGAGCGCCAAAAAACTCGAAGACAATGGGCGCGGAAACAGGAGCGGGCAAAAGAGCTCATTCGCCAGTTATCGGGGCGGAGCCCATTAACAAACAGTATCTAAAGGGGCTCACTGCCGTTCACCCCTGACCAACTGCGATTATTACCATGCCTTCCACTTTCTCTTGCAACTTGTGACTTAAAACATACTTATTTGCCCAAATCCTATAACGGTCTGAAAATTTAATACAGAAAAAAAGCT
>JAAYYB010000348.1 GCA_012515615.1 Fibrobacter sp. | reverse complement strand
TGTTTATTTGTGCATTGGAACAGACTGAGATATGGGCCGATATGGACAATAAGAGCCGTATGAATTGAGAGATTCAAGTACGGTTCCGTGAGAGGCTGAAGGTGAAATTCCTCGGCCTACTCGACCAAGCCGGGTTGCTCCCGCAATCCCGAGCATTTCACATCTGGTGAACCGGCAGTCCGGTTCCCTAGTAAATATGGATAATGGATAGTGGATAGTGGATAGTGGATAGTGAACTTTTCAAAAATGATTGTTAATAGGTAATCCTGACTGCAATTAGACTTCGTGCGTGCCCCCTGAAAACTGTTCGGAGCTGAAATACAGGTGCCCGGGGGACACGCTAAATGCGGTCTTTAGCCCCATATTATCTTTACTATTCTTATGTATAATCACTCGTTTCAGTTTTTATTCGGGTCAAGTGCATCCCTTAACCCGTCACCAACAAAATTAAACGCCATTACCGCAAGAAAAATAAAGATCCCGGGTATTAGAATCCAGGGATGGTACTGAATGTCTGAAACATTCATTGCTGCACTCAGCATGTTTCCCCAGCTCGCCGAAGGTTCCTGGATACCCAGACCAATAAGGCTTAAAGCAGATTCACCAAGAATATAAGCCGGAATGGAGAGAGTCATCGATACAATCGCATAAGAGAGGGTTTGAGGAAGAATATGGAATGTAATGATTCTGAATCCTGATGCACCAAGAGCGCGGGCTGCAGTAACAAAATCCCGTTTACTGATCGAAAGAGCCATGCCCCTTATTACACGTGCAAATCCGGCCCACCCGATAAGACTTAAAATTGCTACAATTAAAATGTAAACCTGGATTGATGAAAGTCTCATCGGGAAAGCACTCCTGAGCGCAAGCATCAGGAAAAAAGAGGGAACCAGCATGAAACATTCAGTAAACCTCATCAGAATCCAGTCTGCTTTTCCTCCATAATATCCGCTTATACCGCCAATAAAAAAACCAAGAAAAGCAGTTACTGCAACTCCGATAAAACCAATTGTAAGGGATATTCTTGATCCATATACCAGACGCGAAAAAAGATCCCGTCCAACACTGTCTGCTCCAAGAAGATAAAACCTGCTCGACCGGTCTTCAATTCCAAAAAGATGCCGCTTTATCGGGATAATACCCCACAATTTAACTTCGTCACCTTTTACAAATAATGACAGTTTGCAGGGTCTGCTTTTATCTTCAATATAAGTTCTTTCGTAATACTCATTAAATGTGAACGACCATGGATAAACAAATGGCTGTAAAGAAAATTTACCATCATGGAAAAAATGAATTCTGCTTGGGGGCTGATATGAGTTCTCTCTGCTTCCATTGTCAAATCCATAAGGTGCAATGAATTCTGCGAAAATCATGATAAAATACAGAATTCCGAGTACAACAAGACCGGGAACAGCCAGCGGGTGACCCAAGAATTTCTGTACTTCCCGGTTTTCTTTAAAAAATTTCATCTGCTCCTGACCCTTGGATCTGCTATTACAAGTAAAATATCTGCAATAAGGTTACCTGCTATCAGCATCATTCCTCCCATAAGCATGCTTCCCATTACAAGAAACGTATCCTGAGACCTGACAGCTGCAAGCATGAGGCTCCCAAGTCCCGGCCAGTTTACAATTATCTCCAGAAGCGCAGCGCCGCTTAAAAGAGAACTGAATTCAAAACCAAAAAGAGTAATAAGCGGATTGATTGCATTTCGTAAAGCATGACCGTAGATCACTTTATGTTCCGGCAACCCCTTGGCACGAGCAGTTGTTATATACTGCTTACGAAGCTCCTCAAGCATATTGCCCCTGCTTATCCTCTGAAGACCGGCGAGTGCACCTATAGTCAGAACGATTACCGGCAAAATCAGATGTGCAACCCGGTCCACTATTTTTCCCCAGAAACTCAAATCTTCATAATTTGGAGAAATCATGCCTCCAATCGGTATGGCCGAAAGCATCGGAATCGATCTTCCTGCATAGATCAGATACATTAAAATAAG
The DNA here is from genome assembly GCA_012515615.1 of Fibrobacter sp. GTDB lineage: Bacteria > Fibrobacterota > Chitinivibrionia > Chitinivibrionales > Chitinispirillaceae > JAAYIG01. The sequence continues at coordinate 2,152 of JAAYYB010000348.1, read as the reverse complement.
GGCCAGAAAGAAACCGGGAAGCGACATGCCAAAATAGGAAAAAAAAGACAAGATCCGGTCACCCCACGAATACTGTTTTACTGCAGCATAAATTCCAAGCGGAACCGCAACAGCCCAGGTAAAAATTATTGTTAAAATAGAGAGCAGAAAAGTGTTGAACAACCGCTCTGCAATAACCGACACAACCGGTGCCTCACGTGAAAATGAATACCCGAGATCAAAATGCAGTGCTCTCCAGAGCCAGTGCCCGTATTGAACAACTATCGGCTTGTCAAAATGATACTTTGATTCGATCATTTTGACAGTTTCACTGCTTATCCTGGGATCAAAACGATATTTTGCCAGTATATCACCAGGAGCAAGATCAATAAACATAAATGTTATAAAAGACATCAGAAGAAGCTGCGGTACAGATACCAGTGCTCTTCTGATCAGTTCATCACGCATAATTCAATCGTTCTCTATTTGACATAAATGTATTCAAGGTTATGAAGAAGACCGCCCTTAAGCGAAGGATTAATATTACCAAAGCGGTTCGATATACAGAAAATCATTTCCGGTGTTACAGTGTAGATTAAAGGAAGCTGCTCCGAAATGATTCTCTGCCACTCATAATAGATCTCTTTTCTCTTCTCATTATCAAGTTCCTTGACCCCTGCACTGAAAAGGCTGTCAATTTTTGCTTCCCAGGGAGTTGATGGTTCCTTTTGACGCGGGTACCACATATGAAGGCCGCCGCTTGATAACCAGACATTCTGCCCGAAATGGGGATCAACCACACCGGTCAACCCCATAAGCACCGCATCCCAATCGTATGGAGGATTATCCAGTTTTTGCACAAGACTGTTAAACTCCAGCAGTTGAAAGTGTACTTTTATACCCAGGCTTTCCAGATCCTTGCGGATTATTTCTGCTATTTTCTGGCGCACAATATTTCCGCTGTTAGTTACAAAAGAAAACTCGACCATTCTTCCACCCTTGTCTTCAAGGTACCCGTCTCCATCACTGTCTTTGAATCCCTCCTGCTCAAGAAGTTTTTTTGCCTTTGCGAGGTCGTAAGGATACTTTGTAACTTCTGAAGTATAAAACTCGCCCTCTGAGGGTGACATCGCAGACCATTGCGGGTATCCAAGTCCGTTCATGACAATACGTATCATGTTTTCTTTGTCAAGGGCATGTGCGATTGCTTTACGAAAGTTTATATTACGATACCACGACAGTTTGGTTGAATCCACATAAAAATCACCTTTTTTGGGATTCTTTTCCAGATTTTGATTAAAAAACAGAAAAGTACTGCTTCTTGATGGTCCGAGGCGGTAAACAGTGTAATTTCCTGATGATTCATCTTTTTTTAACCCTGGAAAATCTTCACCTTTCGCCTGAAGATAATCAACTTCACCCCGTTTAAATTTCAGAAGCTCTGCATTCTGGTCTGAAACAATTGTATAAATAACCCGATCCAGATAGGGTAATGAATTACCTGCACTGTCTTTTTCCCAGTACAAAGGATTGCGTTTGAAAATTACTTTTTGTGATGAGATATATGTTTGAAGTAGAAACGGGCCGGTACCAACCATTTCTGACGGTGGAGTCTGAATCCCAAGTCGTGTAGAAAAAGTGCCGTTTTGTACAAATTTTTCATATTTATGTTTTGGAAGTATTTCCTGGTACATTGAGCGTAAAAAAGGAGCATAAGGAAACGGAAGAGTAAACTGAACAGTTTGACTGTCGAGAGCTTTTACATCAAAAATTTCCCCTTCAACAGTAAAAACATCTCTTGATGAATTAGGATTGATCTTTTTATTATAAACCAGATCATTGAATGTGAATTCAACATCATAAGCACTGAAACGGGTACTGTCGGACCATAATACCCCAGGTCGTATATGAAAGGTCCAGACAAGACCATCTGATGAGATATCCCAGGATTCTGCAAGATTCGGTTCAGGTTTCAAAGTGACACCGTTTGCCTTGACAAGACCCTCATAAATATATGATGTAAACTCAGTGGTAGTGTTTTCGGTTGAAGTAATCGGGTTGAATGATTTGGGATCAGAAAAAGTCGATAATATCAGTTCTCCGCCATGTTTTCCGATTTGGGGGACAAAAGCTTCAGCCTGTTTCATCAGGGCTTCATAATCCAGCCCGGAAG
>JAAYYB010000373.1 GCA_012515615.1 Fibrobacter sp. | reverse complement strand
TCGGGGAATTGATCTGAATACCTGTAACTGTGATTTTATTGGAAAAGTCATTTTCAGCCGAAATGAGCAAAAAGCCCGCATTTTTATAATTAGTAATTGGACAGGTCAGGGTATCGGGGACACCAGCGGGATTCGCGACAGTATGCTCGAGGTAGTTTATGGTGATGTTACCCGGATCGGCTCCCGGATTTTCCGATCCCATTGCATCTATTCTGCCATTGAACCGCAATTTTGCTTTTGCCTCATTGGAATAGGTCATCCCGTTATCCAGGTAAGCGACCATGCGCGATTCGCTTTGTACGATTATCATTGCTGAAACATCGCTTATCGGGTTGTCGGAAAGCAACGCTCCGGATTCAAGCGGTGTGGCGCTTGACACTTCCCATCGAGAGGAATCGGCATTATACCAGGAAATAGTGTAGGAAACCATCGGCTGTGCATTGGAATAAAGCGGCAGAGCAATCCTTATCGACTGGCCGGGTTTCAGTGAATTCGCGATCATACTCATATAATTGCCGACAGGTTTATAGCCGCTCATTGAAAACTCAGGGATACCGGCAGACGGATTATTCATCATCGTGTACGCCGGAGCGATGCTCGCATTAGTAAGGCTGCCGGCAGGATAGGTGATGGGAATAGAATACGCGCCTTGAAAATAGGGATATTTACATCCGAAATTATAGAAGACGGTCTGGTCCTGGGTATTATCGATCATGGCCGGAGTGGGCACTCCCATTAACGTATAATCCTCATTGTTATTCGGCGCATCGCCTATCACCATTTCAGTCAAATTCAAAACACAATCGCCATCATCATCATCATTTGGGTCCACGCAGTTGCTCACCAGTACTGCGTCGGGTTCGATTGTAATGCTCTTTGCATAGACCGCGCCTTCGATATGGGTGCGGGAGCAGATAGTCACGGCCGCGTTCGGGGCGGTGAGAATACCATTGAGATTGACCTCAGTGCCGATTCTAACGGAATAGTCGTTAGTGTAGATTTTGACACACGGGGCATAACCTGTTGTCGCAAATTTCGCTGTTGCCCGGTCAAGGAATTCAAGTGAGGTCTCTATGTTGATCTCTATTGTTTTGTCCAAGGGAACGTCAAACAGTGCAGTCGCATCGTTTCCGATGGTAAATGATTTGAAGTTGTAGACTCCCTGGGTGAAAGTAACAGTAGCGCCCCGTTCAATCTTCAGATCTTTGTAGCTTCCCGGCGCAAGCGTTATTGTTTGGTCAAAATTGACGGAAACGTCTGTGGTGCCGTAGGCAACCGCAGATTTTACCGGAATGGCCACAACTGTTACGGATGCGTTTTCTGTCACAGTCCCGCTGATCGTCGGGGGTGCGCTTTCAACCGTGGACAGAGTTCCACCACAGGTGACGTCACCCTGAACATCTACACGATCCTTAAGCACAACATTGCCACCAGAGACGATATCGCCTCCAATTACCGCATCAAGCTCAATCTGTACAAGTGTGTTTGATCCGACCGCACCGCCGCCGGAAAATACGCTCTGGTTCTTGACAATGCTCAGATCCTGGGAGTAGATAGCGAACGAAAGCAGCTGTGGTGATAAGACTGGCCCCTCCTGGTCGCCGGGCTGGCCCGTGATTGCTGTAACTGTGGAGGAGTAATCCGAGTTGCCGGCATAACTCGTTGCACGTATGCGGAACTGGTACTGTGTATTGGGATCGAGTCCTGTAGCTGCATAGGAAACTGCTCCGGGGCCTATTGTGGCAACCTGAGTAAAACTCTGACCCGCGAGAGCACGTTCAATTAAAAAGCCGGTCTCGTTATCGGAATTATCTGTCCACGAAAGATCAATCTGTGTTGATGAAACGGTTATGGCGGCAAGAGATAGAGGCGCCGTGGGAGCCATGAATAATGAAAGTACCGGGCCTGGAATGATCTCGGAGGGCGCGGTAGTACTTTCCCCCGGTTTTGCCCAGCCCACAGCCATATGGTCCAAACTAATGCCGTCTATGTGCAAGACCTCAATATAATAACGTTTTCCCTCGATCAGAGATACCAAAGTTGATTTCTGTGAGGAGAATTTGTTCCACTGAAGCGGATCGGTCCAGCCAGTGAAGGAAGCGATCTTGACTTTACCGGCCGGGTCCTCTCCCGTTGAGAGCCAGAGTTCGCAGTCATCGTCACCACTGATCCAGAACGTGTAATCGCCGCTCGTGGGCGCAGTCAGATACCCGCGGACACGAGAGCCAAAGTTGTCGGCGTAATTCGCTGGTTCCTGTAAAAGAGAAAGCGCGCCTTCGTAATTGGGTGTAGTGTTTAATGGAATCCCGGCAATGCCTGAGCCAGCCGGAACATTTAACCACACCTGGCGGCTTATCGCGCCTGCGGTTGTTTGTTGCGTGGTCGCAGTTGCAACCGGGGACCACTCCGAGTTGCCGGCACTGTTTATGGCTCGCACTCTGAATGTATACGTGTTCGCCGGCAGAAGTCCGGTAACCGAATGGTTTTTGATATCGGGGGTTTTCGACGCGATCTGTGTGAAGTTCGTTCCATTTAGCGACTGCTCTATTATAATAAATTCCTCGTTGTCGCTGTTGTCCGACCAGGTCAGGTTGATTTGCGTTCCGGAAGCGGCAGTTGCGGCAAGGTTCGAAGGCGCAGCCGGCGCCACAAACTTCCACAGCACGGAACCTGGAATAATCTCCGATGGTACAGTTCCGCTCTGACCCGGCTTAAGCCAGCCCACAGCCATATTATCACCACCGGCACCTTCTTTATGCAAAATCTCGAAATAATAATTCTGACCCGCAGTAAGGGTCCTGACGGCTGACTTCTGCGATGAATACTTGTTCCACTCAAGCGCACCAGTATATCCATCAACGTAACATAATCTTGTCTTATTCGAAGGCGAAGCTGTAGTAGAGAGGTAAAAATCGCAATCGTCATCACCAGAGATCCAGAAAGTAAAAGAACCACTGGAAGGCGCTTTGATGTAGCCACGAATACGTGAGCCGCAGTTGTCACCCTCATTACTGGGCTCCTGAAGGAGAGTAAGTGTGGTAGTCCATGCCGGTGCGGTAGTGGTCGGGATAGCTGAAACATCGGTACCGGGAATATTCGTCCAGACTTCGCGCACCACTATCCCGGAAGTCGCCTCCTGTGTCGTAAGCGTAAAGACGTTCGACCAAGAGGAAAAACCCTGGCTATTATATGCGCGAACGCGATATGAATAAACTGAATTGGCGCTAAGACCGGTATTCTGAAAGCTATTGGTATTTGGTCCAATATCGGCGATCTGGTTGTAAGTGCCGCCTGAAACCGACCGCTCAACCCGGTATCCGTCTTCATTTGTGCAGTTGTCATTCCATGAAAGATTGATCTGTGTTGGCGAAGCAAGAGATGCGGTTAGCGAGGGCGTCGCGTTTGGCGCGACAAAGGACGTAAGTACAGATCCGGGAATCACTTCGGAAGGTACAACCGTACTTTCTCCCGGTTTTGCCCAGCCAACTGACAGGTTATCATTTTGCCCGCCCTCTTTGTGAAGCGCTTCCACATAATAGCGTTGCCCGGCAACAAGCGTGATGGCGGCGGATTTCTGCGAAGTGTATTTGTTCCACTGTCGATAACTGGTGTATCCGTTTACCGATGCGATGGGCGATTTGTTCTCTGGTCGATCATTGCTCGAAAGCCGTAGCTCGCAGCAGTCATCGCCCGCTATCCAGAAATAATAAGTACCACTGGATGGCGCTGTAATGTAGCCACGAAGGCGTGTGCCGTAGTTATCCGCCCAGTTCTGAGGCTCCTCGAAACTCGAAAGCGTGCCGGTCGAGTTGAAAAGTGTGGACAGGGGAATAGAGGAGACATTTGTGCCCGAAATGCTGGTCCAAACCTCATGGGTGATTGCTCCGCCGTTGGAGGAAAGTTCGTCACCGTAGACCAGTGTCCCGTTTACGTAGACTGTTATGTGTGTATTCTCGGTGAATGTCGAGCACCGGTTATTTGAATAATCGTTCTCTTTGTTCCACGCTCCCCAGTCATTATAGTGCAGCCCCACAACATTCCCTGAGGAGTTCGGATGTAATTGCCCCGGCGTAAGGCTCACGTTGCTCACCTGATACTTGAGCCTGTACAAGTCAATGCCAACCTGTTCGAGCGATACCTCGGATTCGGGAGTGTCATAATCTTCAGGCACCGGCGTCTTCGTCTCTTCACTTGTAAAGTAATAATAGTAAACGAAATCGATAAGGGTAGTCGTACCATTATTTTCGATATAGATTCGCGGCTTGGAAATGTTAGTTTCAGTAAGCCCCTCATCGAAGGAATAGACCTTGACTGAGGTTGCGGCAAAAAGGTTTGCGGACAGGAGGACGATTGCGAAACTGATTGTTTGTAACTGGTTCATGGCAAATATTTTTTTTCTTTTCGTATTCATTTCCCCTCCATCTTCAGCACCCGGTTTCCGGATGCGTCATAGAGCATGATCACTTGGGAGAGAAGGGTTTTATTGGCTGATTCGAAATATGTCCGGGGGTCTACTTGTAAAGTCCCCTGGTTGTCGCATGTTGGTAGTGCCGCAGGCATTTCGTTATAGAACCTGAACGCTACCGGCATATCGCGCCAGTCAACTTCTATAACCATCCTTTTATTGACATCCACCACTATATTGCCATTCTTGTCGTAGTAGTATTTGTTATCGCCAGTAGCCGTCTTCTGAAGCCGGTTAGTGTTCGGGTAATACGCATACCCGGTCTTCGCATCTGTTCCTTCCGTTTTTGCCTGGAAGCGTCCGAGGACATCGTACGTGTAACTTGCGGAATAATCGGTTCCGGTTCCGCTATCCGGTGTCACGTCGGTAAGCCGATTGACTTCATCGTATGCATATGTAAGGCCGAACTGAGTTGGAGACGCAGCGCCCTGGTAGGTATACTTATATGCCGCATAACCGATATTGCCGTTTGCAAGATACTCCGAATCTGGAATGGTTTCTTCGAATATGTTGGGGTAGCTCGTACCGCCCGGTGCGGAAATAGATTTGGTCCACCCACGAATATTATATTTAAAACCAATTTCACGCCCGCTTCCGATCGCCAGGTTCTTCCCATCCAATCGACCCAGTTCATCATAGCGATAACTCGCCAGTGTTTTATTGCTGTTGTTTGCATGAACTACTTTTTCGAGCCTGCCCTCGCCGTCATATTGGTACTCCAAAACGACTTTTTCGGCCCCGCATTCCGTTGTTTCAGTCAACACCTTTCCATGGAGATCATATGTATAGGAAATTTCCTGCCGGGCCAATCCCGGGACAATTTTGATTTTCTTCCCTATCCACCCCTCGTCTGTGTAGCTGAAAATATCGCTTACATAATAAGTAGCTCCATTCACTTTGTTAATGGCAACGGTCGCCACCAGCCGGCCCCTGAGGTTCTCAAGTGTCGAAAGCAGCAATTGCGGAATATTATACTGTATTTCGCTGTTATTCAACTCATCAGTATTATCATAATAGTTTCTCACAACTGTAGTCCAATCGTCATGGGCCAGATCATTATCGTTTTTCAATTCTGTCACGATCATACGTCCGATATCGTCATATTGATATCTACGGATACGATGTATCGTGCCGCTTGTCGCATCATATGAAGTGTCGCATGCGAGTTGACCGGAGGGAGTGAAGTGGTAGACTTTTTTTGACAATTTTCCAGATTGTTTATAAGTGGTCTTCGTTTTTCCCTATTTTGCATAAACTTCCTTCAGTACAGTACTGGGGGTCAGTGCTCGTCCCCCCCCCCGGGGTAT
>JAAYYB010000347.1 GCA_012515615.1 Fibrobacter sp. | reverse complement strand
GGAAATAATCACACCCTCACCAAAGTGGGAAATAATTACATCTCGCTTTTAACCAATGCTACGGACCTTGCAGGAGTTGTAGTAAACGGTGGAAACTTATGCCTGGAAGCAGATGCAGCGGCAGGTACCGCTCCCATCACGATCAATAACGGAGCAACACTTGAGTCCTGGGGTGACAAAACATTTGCAAACAATATCAATATCAACGATGGTGGAACACTCAGTTCACAAAATGCAACCTGGGGCGGCACTACAACTGTTCATAACGGTGCCTTCACAGTCACAGGCAACGCAACCATGACCACTCCGGCTACTGTTACGATGACCATTAACGGGGTTATAAGCGGCACAGGCAGTCTGACCAAAACCGGAGCCAGTGGAACTCTGGTTCTCTCTGATACCAATAACTACACAGGAACGACTTCGATTTCAGCCGGTAAACTGAGACTGGGGATCACCAATGCTATTCCTCCCACATCGGTTCTCTCCATAGGACAGAATGGCACTCTTGATGCAACACTGGATCTTAACACATTCGACCAGACTATTGCAGGACTTGCGGGCAGCGGCTCAACCGGTGGAACCCAAAAGATTACAAGCGGCGGCGGAACAAGAACTCTGACCATCAACAGCTCAACAAATCATACATACAGCTACATCATTGAAGACGGTGCCGGCAAAATCAATTTAGTAAAGACCGGAACCGGTACCCAGACACTGGCCGGCAACAACACCTATACAGGTACGACAACTGTTTCAGAGGGAACTCTGAATGTAACCGGGTCACTTGCAGCCGGAAGCGCTGTCACGGTTACCGGAACTTTAACCGGTACAGGAACCGTTGCCGATTCTGTAAATGCCAGCGGCGGAACAATAGCCCCTGGAAACGGCCCCGGGCCGGGAAAACTCTCTACCGGAGCCCTGACTCTGAACGGCACATCGAATCTGAATTTTGACCTGGGCACAGTTTCTGACACTATTGCTGTAAACGGCAACATTGCCCTGAATGGTACTCTAAACATATCTGCATTAGACGGATTTGCAGCCGGAGATTACACATTGATCACCTATACGGGTAATTTGTCAGATAATGGCCTGACAATAGGGACTCTGCCACCAAATAAAGTTGGTGTTATTAAAGCCGCCAACGGAATAGTCACATTAACAGTATCTAACAGCTACCCCCCAACCGGCATTTCACTTTCCAATGATACTGTACTTGATAGCCTGGCTCCCGGTGCAGTTGTGGGTTTGCTTACAGCCACAGATCCGGATATAGAAGAGCATTTTGAATTTGAGCTGATTGCCGGACCCGGCTCAACAGACAACGATTCATTTTACATAGAAGATAACACACTTTTTACTAATGTAATGCTGTACCACGAGATAAAAGACTCTCTCAGTATCAGAGTGAAAGTAACAGATCGAGATGGTCTGAAATATGAAAAAGAATTTTCTATTCATGTGGTTTCAGCTCCCAAAATCATTACTCAACCCCAAAACATGACTGTAAAAGAAGACAGCACGGCTGTTTTTTCAATTGAGGCAAAGGGATCTCCCCTGCCAGGCTACACCTGGTACAAAGTACCATCGACCGTTGTGGGAACCGGGGCAAAACTCACACTTGAGAACACTACAATGGACATGAACGGTTCCAGGTATATATGCCGGGTTCATAACAGTTACGACACAATATTCAGCGACACTGTATTGCTGACAGTTGTGGAACCACCTGTAATTGTCTCTTTCTCCGGAGATACAAACGTAATTGCCGGTCAAAACACATCATTTCTCATATCTTCAACAGGCAGCCGTCCACTCACTTACACATGGATAAAGAGTAAAGGATCCGCTACTGACACACTCACCGACGGCGACTCTTTGCTGTCAGTTCCAGCTATGCAGTCTGACAGCGGCGCAACCTTTAAGTGCGTCGTCTCCAACATGGCTGGTACAGTTGTCAGTCAGACAAAGACACTGCATGTTCTAAGCGTTCCCACGGTCACAGCCCCTCTCGATTTAGATACGACAGTCATTGATGGAGACACCGTCATTTTTTCTCTTCAGATAAATGGGACCTTGCCATTTACCTACAAATGGTTTAAAAACGGCCTCTTAGACTCAGTCGGAGCATCTAAGAATCTTACTCTCGATGGAGTCGGCCTGTCAGATAGCGGATATTATCTTTGCGTTGTGTCTAATGCTGCCGGCAAAGACACAAGTGATACGATATTCCTGCACGTTAATCCCGCACCTCCTGAAATCATTTCTCAACCGCAGGAACTGGCTGTGTCTCAAGGAGATGATGCTGTTTTCAGAGTAGGTGTAAAGGGCACACCAGAGTTTACATATTCCTGGTTTAAAACTGGTTCAGCAGATACGCTGAGCAAAACCGATTCTCTTTTACTGAAAGATGTCAGTGTTCTTGACAGCAATACATCCTACTACTGCATTGTTAATAACCGGGCAGGAACAGATACCAGTGATTCGGCTGCTCTGTATGTGTACACAAATGGGATACCACCCAAAGATATCAGTTCACTCTCTGATAAAACTGTACACGAAGGAGACACGGCTGTTTTTGTTGCCCGCGGTTCAGGTACTGCCCCGTTAAAATACACCTGGTATCTGGATCGGGAGGAAACCGACAGCCTCGTAGCAGAATCAGATACGCTGCGGCTTCCAGGAGTACTCAAATCCGACAGTGGCAATGTCTACTACTGCATCATAAGCAACGTTCTGGGCCATGTTACTACTTCATCGGTCACTCTCCATGTACTCGATCCTCTTGCAGCTCCTGAAGTTACTCTTGATCCTGTTTCTAAAAGTAAATATACAGGAGACAGTGTCACATTTGTAGTCAGTGCCACTGGAAACCCTTTACCGCAATACCAGTGGGAAAGAGATGGCATTCCAATTGATGGTGAAAAGGACAGTATTCTCACCGTTAAAGGGCTCAAACTTACGGATAACAATTCGCGTTTTGTGTGTATGGTTTACAATTCTCAGGATACTGTTTACAGTGACACTGCCGTCTTGACTATTGTTCCTCCTCCTGTCGCAGGATTTGCAGTTCAGCCTGAAACAAAGGCCGGTCTTACGCCGATGTCAGTCACATTTACAGACACCAGTAAGGGAGAAGTAACTTCACGGAAATGGCTTTTTGGAGATGGTGCCAGCAGCACTCTGAAAAACACTGAGCATGTGTATGAATCAAAAGGTGAATTTTATGTACAACTGATTATCACAGGACCATCGGGAAAAGATACAGCCTATGATACTATCAATGTGTTTGATGAGAATGAAAACCCGGTTTTGCTTAAGGCAACATTCCTTAAAAACCGTGATATCAGAATAGAACTAAATAACTATGCTGATACGACCCTGCTCAGAACCAAATTCCCACCTCCATGGGTAGACTCAATCGGCATCTGGATTAGAGAAGATTCCCTTCCGTCTCTTCCTTCTTCATCAACCAGAATTGCGGTTTATGACATGGATGAGCTGCTGAAAAGTGGCAAAACCTACGCCGATACGCTTACTCTGCCGGAAGGTGGTGAATTGTTCGGTCTTATGAACGGTCTCTACTGGCAGGATAAGAAAATCTCTGATTTCGACCCGCGTAATGGATTCATGGTTTTAATGAGGGACACTGTCTCTATTTCTAACCCGCTGTCCCTCTCAGGGTTACATCTGGGCGGGGATTCGGCCCAGTTCAAATTTACCGGGGTAAATGACATAGACGACCAGAGAATCGATTCTGTCGGGTTCTGGTATGGCATTGACAGCACATCGATCTCTTTTACCGGATCTGGCTCGCGATGGTTCTCTCTTGATAAGATAAGCGGAAGCGATCAGTACGTTTTTAATATCAAGGATGGGACTTTTGAAGAAGATTCAAGAAAAGTATACTGTGCTGTTGTGCTCAAAGGTAAAAACGGTCTCTTAAGCCCGCAAACAGTTGCTTCATTTACCACTGTTACCATATCGGTTGACAATCCGATCATTCTCAGCGCAGAAGCCATCAGTCCAAGCAAAATAGAACTCTCATGGCCCAAAATTACCGACCCGACAATAACAAAAATCCAGATCTGGATAAGTAAAACTGAAATAAAACCAGGTACTGTCGATTTTACCGGTAAGGATTCGGCCAGGGTTTCACCTCAGGATACATCTTACATTTTTACAAATCTTGAGAGTGAAACCAGATACTATTTTGCCGCTCAGGTTTACAAAAACGGGAAATGGTCTCCGGTTACCGCAAACGCATGTGCAAGCGCTGAGACTCCAGAGCCTGATGATACCCGTGTAGACAACTGCATCAAACTGAAAAAGCCCGTTTTCGATACACTTTCCGCATCAATACGGCTTTCGTGGTGCCTCGATTCGGCCTCTTTCTCTGACAGTCTTAATATAGGCATTACATGGAGTAACACGCATTATCCCGACCTTTTCCTCGATCCGCTTATGATTGTAGAAGCCAAATCTATATGCCAGCAGACTGTGCTTGAACTGAAAGAAAATCCGATACTTTTTGATACAACCTATTTCTTCTCACTATGGCTGCGCAAAGGTGAAGGTGTATGGATTGCCCCCACAGATTCGTCAAGAGGACAGATGAAGACACCGGCATTCAAAAGAGAAATTGTAACCTTCTTCAAGCCCGGGGCCAAAGAAGTCAGTGCCTTTAATGGAACGGTTGTGCTGTGGAAAGACGATCTTTTCCCGAGCACCGCATTGACCACAGATACAATATCGGTTTACCCGGGAAGAAAAACCTACGAGGGGATGATCCCTCTGGGAACCGGGTTCAGTTTCATAAAGAAAGAACCGACACCGGCGTTCTTCATCGGTATGCACTACAATGAACTTCCGGACGGCGTTAATCCTGAGAATATCAGAATCTACAGAGACAACGGAAAATCGTTGATCCTTGAGCATGGTACTGTTTTAGATTCCCTGGAAAAAATTGCGTACATAAAAACTTCGGATCTGAGGTACCCTTTCATGCTGATGATCGATACCATGCCTCCAAAAGTTACTTTCGGTGACACCAGCTCTGTTGGAGCAGTCGGTAAAAACATCCGGGATACAGTTTATCTCAGTGACAATATCCAGAATCTTTACTGGAAGTATATGTATGGTAAAGGTGACGAAGCTCCTTCTCATGAGAAGTCAGACACACTGAGTAAAACAAGTGATAAGTTAAATCTGGTTATTTCATCTACCCAGAAGGTGATAAATGAGGATAATGGTGTAAGGATTTACCTGATAGTGTCCGACGGAGTTCATCTGGACACCATTAACCTCTCCAGACGCGTCAAGCGCAGTAAATCGGATCCTGTTACAACAATAGCCAAATCCTGGTTTCCGCTTTATGTCACAGCGGACCTGAAAAACACCTCCCCCGACTCTGCTATAGTCAAGTTGCTTGAGGACGGTATATCAGATTACGACGACCGGTATCTGAGGTTGTTCCGCTGGATCGATGATGGCTCGAATGAAGCTGATGACAGGTGGTGCGAGTACAGCGAGTCAAACTCATCCCTTTTTGATTTTACTCCCGGAAGACTCATCTGGGTAAAGACACTCAAAGGGCAATCCATGGATTTTGGCCCGGGTACAACACTATCACTTAAAGACGACTTTACGATAAAGCTTCCCCCTGAAGAGTGGACCGATTTCGGTCTCCCCTTCCGTTTTGACATACGTCTGGCCGACATACTTGAATCTAATACTGAATACGACTCGCTCCATTTCTACTCATGGGTGACTGACAGTACCAACCGTTTTGGTACTGAAGGGATTCTTGTCCCCGGGTTTCCAGACAAACAAGACCCCAATACGATACTGGAATTTTCAAACGGCGGCGGCTTTTCAGTTTACAATCCATACAATAGAACCGTTACTTTGAAAATACCTCCGGTTCCGATCGCGATGTCACCTAATCGTCCGGCGGCAAAAACGACAGCAAAAGGCAGCTCCTGGAGCGTAAAGGTTATATGCCGAACCGACAGCGGCGCAAAACTCCCGGATCTCTATTGCGGTTATGCTGAAGGAAACACATTCTGCAGATATCCTTCTGCCCCATCATTCTCATCTGCAAAAGTGAGCATTTTTGACCGGGAAACAAACCGGCTTTACGGACATCATATAGCAGGTTTATTCGATGGCGCGATCACCAGAGAAATTGCCTTTTCAAATAACAGCAGAAGGCCTGTAACGGTAAATTATGACCTCCAGAAGGCCGGCACTTTCCCAACCGGCATAAATGCATCATTGCTTAATCCCTCAAGTGGTGAATGGCAGTCCCGGGGAAGCGTAACGGTTGCCGCCGGAAGCACAGAGTACAGATGGCTGATTGCGGCTGACGAGGCGTACAGAGAGATGTTTAAAGTTAAAACGCTCTCGTTCAAATATGCTCTGAGATCTGTTTACCCAAATCCTTTCCGCTCGGTTGCGCATATCAGGTATACGGTTCCAACCGGAGCTAAAGAAACGCTCTGTTTTACTCTGCACGACGCACTTGGAAGAAAGGTATGGGAAAAGGTAATTAATGGTTCCAAACTTTCTGTTGGCGAGCATTCAATTTCATGGGATGGTCATGACCTCAGGGACAAGAAGGTACAGTCTGGTGCATATTTTCTGAGCTTGTCAGTAATTGACTCCGGGAAAAGAACGGTTAAGAAATTCCAGTCAAAATTGACATTCATTCCATAAGACCAGCACATAGTGCGCTTATCGACCAAGCCGGTTGATAAGCGCATATTTTACTGACATTTACTTCAAATATCCCCTGATCGAACCGGTTCATCTGAGCGGATCAAAAAAACCATTCTGGATTCCTCAGTTAAGTGTTGCAGAAAAACAGGCAGCATTGCATAATTATTTAAGCGTTTATACGATATACAATGAATAAGCTTCTCAAAACAGAATTCAAGTTTCACGTCTGCTTGATAACAGTTGCTCTGTTGTCATTGGTCGCTATGCCCTCTTTTGCCGCCAAACG
>JAAYYB010000405.1 GCA_012515615.1 Fibrobacter sp. | reverse complement strand
TGGTCTTGTCGCCGACGCCGCCGGTGCTGTGCTTGTCGGCCTTGACGCCCTCGATGGCTGAGAGATCGGCGACCGCGCCCGAGTCGCGCATGGCAAGCGTGAACTGCGCCGTCTCCTCATCGGTCATGCCGTTGAACCAGACGGCCATCAGCCACGCCGCGAGCTGGTAGTCGGGGATCAACCCGTCGCCCGCGCCGTTTGCGACAAAAGCAAGCTCCTCTTTGGTCAGCCGTTTGCCGTGCTTTTTCTTTTCGATAATCTCAACCATTCCCATATATTAAAGTTCATTCCTTTCTTCAAACCGGGGAATTGTGCCGATTTCGGTTTACCGAAATTCGGATTTTAAAACCCGAAAGGTACAAAACCCGCGTGAAGAATAAAATTTTTCACGCTATCCCCTCGTTCCCCGTTAGACATTTTTGAATTTAAAAGTACACACGCGGTTAAATGGGTATGCGGATATCGCCGCTCCGTGCGGAAAATGATACCACACCCCACGCAAAAACGCAAATATTTAAAAAACCGTTGACAAACTGGAAATGCTCGGTTATAATACGTCGTGTTTGACGCACCGAACGGTGTAGGCAGGTCGGTGTAGGGACCTGTGGGCGGTGCTTCTTAATTTCGATTGGCTGGCGAAACAGCTTGTTTCGTCTTAAATATTTGTGCTTTTGACGCGTTTTTTTGATTCGGTGGTTTAAATTTATAATCATATCGACTGCCCGCGGTCTTTTTAACCGTCTGATAGAGGTACCGTTTTGAATAATAAACAACTCAATGGGAAGGGCAATTTTGCCTTTATCATGCAGATGATGAGGGGAAACTGGCGTTTTTTTTGGATCTGCGTCATTGCGATGGCGCTGGGCGTCTGCCTGTCGTATATCACCCCGAAAATCGTCGGCGTCACCATCGACTCGGTCATCGGGCGGATGGATTTCAATCTGCCGCAACGGCTGAAGGATGTCATCACACAGCTCGGCGGCCGGGAATTTTTATTAAAAAATTTGTTCATCTGCGGCCTGCTCGTGTTTGCGGTCGCGGTGTTCTCCGCCGTTTTCAACTACATCCGCAACTATTCGGGCGCAAAATTGGCTCAGCACCTGTCCTATAAACTGCGCAAGACGCTGTTCGACCACATCCAGCGGCTGCCGTTCTCGTGGCACAAGTCGATCCAGACCGGCGACGTGATGCAGCGCTGCTCATCGGACGTGGACACGGTTTGCAACTTCGTCTCGGGTCAGTTCACCGAGGTCGTCCGCATCGTGTTTATGCTGGTCATCGCCTATGTGTTGATGTTTTCGATTAACACCAAGTTGGCGTTGGCTTGTCTGGCGTTCGTGCCCGTGGTCATCGGCTATTCGGGCGGTTTCTACGGCAGGATCGCAAAACGCTTTAAACTGGCGGATGAAGCCGAGGGCCGCATGCACGCCATCGCGCAGGAAAACTTCACCGGCGTGCGGGTCGTGCGTGCGTTCGGGCGCGAGCGGCAGGAGCTCGACCGCTTCAAGGCGGGCAACGACGAATTTGCCAACCTCTGGATCAAGACCGGCGATTTGATGAGCTGGTATTGGAGCATCGGCGACCTGATCAGTTCCTCCCAGACGGCCATGCTGTTGATATACGGCACATTTCTGACGGTCAACGGCGAAATGAGCCCGGGCGACATCATCGTCTTTGCGATGTACGGCGGGATGCTGGCATGGCCGATGCGCCGTCTCGGAAGAACGCTGGGAGAAATGAGCAAGGCCGGTGTCTCGATCGGGAGGATCAACGAAATTTTGACGGTTAAAGCCGAGCGGGACGAGGAAACCGACCTGTTCCCCGAGATCAAAGGCGATATTAAATACGA
>JAAYYB010000346.1 GCA_012515615.1 Fibrobacter sp. | reverse complement strand
TGGCAAAGCCGAAGGCTAAACTCCTTACGGTTAAGAATGAAATGACAAAAATGCCTGGGAGCCCCGCACTGGCGCTTATGCGCGTTTTCGCCGGGGAGGGGCCATAAACTCTCAGACAATGGTCCCTAAGAGAAGACCGGCGAAAACACACATGCGCCAGTGACCGGGGCGGATCCACTAACCACCAGTATTTTAGGGGTGCTCACTACCGTTCGCCCCTACTATTATCTAATCTCAACAAAAAATCACCCGGAAATGTCCGAAGCACCTGTTTGTAATATACCTTAATTGAGTAAGCACTTTGTGATGGTCCTTTGCAAAACAGTATTACGTGTAAAATACATGTAAAGCGATGTTTAACAAATAATTTGTTAGCCAGAGGTGTGATGATCGCATTCAGAACCCCACCAGAGTCCTCATGATTCCGCAGGATGCCAGTTGTTCTCTGGTATCGGCACTCTTTTTACCGGATAATTGTGTTCATTTTCAGGCGATTTGATACCAATGTTCTCTGAAAATGGGCTTGTTTCCCCGAAAAATTCAGCAAAATAGTTGTAGCCGGTCAATGCAAGCACTAATTTAAACTCATAAGTAAAAAAGATCAAATGCCTGTTAACTTTTGAACAAAACACAATTAAGAAACAGTTGAATACCTTCGTTCTGAAATTCGCAAACAGTAAGAGTTTTTATAGAACTCAGAGGAAATAAATTGCAGTCAGGCATTAAGGCAGTGCTGAAGCAAAATCATCCATTGGAGGTCGGTTATGAATAAATATATAGCGTTCTGTCTCGCTTTTTTTCTGGGTTCTACCATAACCGCTCAAACGATCAACCTGAGTGGTACTGTTTCAAACAGGACTGGTCAACCTGTACCTAAAGCTGTCATTACGCTTGTAGGGCAGGCAATGACAGATACTACCGGAAATGACGGTAAATACTCTTTCACAAAAAACACTACGGCAACATTACCTGCAATTGTACCGCAACTTGAAGAAATTTCAATAAAAAGTGGAGTGTTACAGCTCACTTCTGGTTCTTCATCGCCGGTAAAGATCGAAATATTTGACATAAAAGGAAACCTGTTGAAAAATGAAATATCAGCTGATGCTTCTGCTGGTGCATACCGCGTTAATATTGCAAAAAATTGCTTTGCGACTAACCTCCTCGTCATTAAAGTAACCCTTGGAAAACGTGAAATGTCATTCCCGTGTGTAATGCTGGACAACGGCAACTATTCACTTTATCGGTTTGGTGCATACGCTTCTTCGGCAGGTCAAGGACTGGGAAAAATTGCTGCCACTCTTGATACGCTCTTGATCACTGCCACTGATTTCAAGACAAAAGTTGTACCTGTCATTTCATACGAGAATCAACAGCTGGATATTTCTCTTGACTCCGCGAGCGTATCGGGTGATACCGGTCGAAGCACCGGATGCGGCAGGGCACTCTCCGATCTGAAAAGTGGTACCTATACAATTGCCAGTGCAGGTCTCAGCCGTCAATATATCATCGACATTCCTGCCAACTATGACCCGGACAAACCTTACCGGTTGATATTTGCCATGCATTGGAGTGGCGGCAGCATGCAGGCGGTAGCAAATGATAAATTTTACAGTCTCAAGACCTATGCAGATAATGACAACGCCCCATGTATTTTTGTTGCACCAAATGGAACCGGGAGTCCGCTGGGGTGGGGTCAGGCAGAGAAGGATCACGTACTTTTCGATGATCTGTACAAATTAGTTACTGAAAAACTATGCATTGATACAAAACGGGTTTTCTGTGCCGGCTTCAGTTATGGGGCATTGTTTACCTATTCACTCTCATTATCTCATCAGAAAGTATTGCGTGCGGTGGCCTGTTATGCTCCTGCGAACTGGAACACCTATTTTCCAGAGAACACTCATGAGCCTATCGCATTTTATGCAACCACCGGTACGAATGAACCAAATTGTAAATTCATTTACGATGAAGAAAAAAAACTTGGGGTAAAATACTGTTTACTGCAGCACAGTGAAGACAATGGGTGTACAGAACCGGCGAACATACCCCTGGCAACCAGCCAGAAACATGTCTCTACCGAGTTTTCGGGGTGTAAACCGGGGTATCCTGTGAAGTTCAGTTCTTTCCAGGGGCAGACTTCCTTCAATGAAAAAGATCCGGGATCCGATGCTAACTGGATCGCAGAGGAGACCTGGGAATTCTTTAATCGGTTTTAAGGCGGTACTGACGAGCTTCTAATAAAAAAGGGGTGCCTTGGCGTCCCTTTTCTATTTTATGTGATCTGTAAATAGATTATGTTTCAGGTACTCTATGATTTACAAGATGCTGTTTACTCACCGGAAGTAATCAAAAAACAATTTTCAAAAATCATAACAACAGATTGAGAAATGATTAAAATCCATCCAGTACTGTACGCCGTTCGGACTGTCTTTGTAGGATAGCGACAAAGGACGGGGATTGTCTGTTCTATATCAGTACAGACAATCCCCGTCCTCCGATTCTGCCTCATCCAACTGTGATTTTCAGTTTTAACGATGATACACTATCGCATCATCGTAAAATTGACCATCTTTTCGCATCCCGCCATGGTCATTTTACACAGATATAAACCGGGTGGCAGTATTTTTCCGGAGTCTGTTGATCGAAACTGAATGGTCTGGGGTCGATCACCCTGGGTTTTGAATTTGTGATTCATCACCGACTTTCCCTGCAGCGTATAAACTTGCAGTTCAGCGGTTTCCTCTGTTTTTGCCGGAAAGCGACAGGTTATGCCTGAATTCACCGCGATCAGTTCGAAAGCTCCTGCGTCGGATTTTGAACGGCCGTCAAGTACGGGTACTTTCAGATCGAAGGTAATGTTTTTAACATTGTTGCCGATGCTCCACCGGGCATCCGGATCCGTTTTACTGGTGATTTCTTTGCCAAGTATCTTGAAGTTAAAGAAATGAACACCGTCAATAGGGTACTGAGAACTGATTCCCTTCAAGCTGATGCTTGAATTGGCATCAGATGCGACATTTGTAATGTAGGTGTTTTTAACAACACATTGATTGACAGTAGAACGCCAGGAGGGTTTCGAAGTGTTCTGGATATCTATTAAAACACCTGTAGCTTCAACTCTGATATCCTCAAACCTGATATTCTCAATTACCGCATTATCAATAGCATCAATTACCATGGCTCTGCCCGCTTTGATGATATCAATATCCTTAAAGGTGACATTGGACATTGACTGGCCCATTGTTTTTGTCCCGATCTTACAAGATGCGGAATTGCTATAGGTAACAACTTTTTCGTGATGAATATTTTTGATATTCATCGTGGGTTTGCCGTTCCAGGTCAGGAATTCATTTTTAACAGCCATAGGATCATCACCGCAATAAAGAAAGGCATTGTAAAGGGATGAGTTTGTACATTCATCAAAATCCACCCCGTCGGTGTTATTGTAGTCTTTGGAAGTCGGCCGGCAGTTGATGACCTTGTAATTTTTGATGGTCACGGAATCAGAACGATAGGGCAGTGTATTCCAGTAACTGGAATTTCGGGCAATGACACCGTCTACCAGAATGTTGGAACTTTCATCCATCTTCACCACACAGGCATTGAAGCCCTTGGAGCGGATAAGCTTGCCGTTACCCTCCAGTACTCCCCTGCCGATGAGGCTGGCGTTTTTACAATTCAGAAATCTGATCAGAGAATGCTGCATCCCTTCGGTACTCATTCCCCCGCTGCCTGAATTGAAATCTGCAGTATTATCGGAACCATATAAAACCGCCCCGCCTTCCAGATACACGGTCATGTTGCTTTTTATAAAGAGCTCGCCGGTCAGATATTTACCCGGGGGGAAATAGAGGATATTTTTTGAACTGCCTGAAGCCTCATTTATAGCGTTCTGGATAGTTTTTGTTTCAAGCTTACCGCCCTTGTTGTCGACATTGTAGTCCATGATATTCTTTACATTTGAGTCACCGATTTTCGGCGGGTTTACTTCAGGAGAATCTATCAGAATGAACAGGAGTTCCTTGGAGTCAACGGTGAGTACAAGATAATTGGGACCAGTTTGAAAGGAGATGGTATTGCCGTTTCTGGTTGTTTGAATTTTCCTGCTTTTGGGACTTAACGTGTATTTGGTGAAGTTTTCGTTTACGGTGACCTGTACATTGGCAACACCTTCAAGGGAAAAATGGGCATAATGCACCTGCATTTCACCGGCAAACATCGTGAGCTTTTCAGTGAAAACCGTTTCATCACCCGCCTTTACCGTGTAGAGCGGACTGGTTGCGGCACCCGGATACGACGGATAGGTATAGATCGCAGCACCAACCGATGTCCCTGTTGACAGCAGCACAATGTTCATTACGATTGTCAGTACTGAAAGCACCCGATTCTGTATCATATCTCCTCACTCTTCTTAAAGGTTACTGTTAATGTTGTCATGTTCATTATCGTTAATAATTATGTATCTGCCGGCAATCCCCTTCCTTACGGGGTACTCCCTGTCTGCCTGAACAGATCAGACACCGAAACGCCTTCTATCCGCAGATCATCTATCTGCAGTTGGATGGTATCTCCGTTTCTGTTATATGCCTCGGTTGCATCAAACTCAATCCGGAAAATCCGTTTTGCCGCCATAGCCCAGGTGATCCCGAGATCCGCGGCCCTTGAATCCCTGAGGTCAAGGGAATCAAAGGGTATGCTGAAATGACGCCAGGTCGAATCAAGCACTATGGTTTTGCCGAAATCAGGCCAGCTCTGGATCGAATCGATAAGTCGCGATTCCACACTGACACGTACGGTGTTTTTACCACGGGCCCAGAACGAGATTGCGGTCATGGTGCTGAAGTCCCAGTCGGATTTATCGGTACCGATGTAAACGCCGATCCCGGCATAGAGGTCTATCCCCGTGTCAAGTCCGAGGACAATATCGGTTTTCAGAGCAGAAGTACCCCGGGGTACCGTCCCCTGAATAAAAGAAGTGGTCACCGATGAGTGTCCACCCTTTTGATTGTCATTGAAGCTGTACCAATAGCCGTCGGTTATCCGGCCCAGAACACTGATCGAATCACCGCTTTCGAAATCATCGATGAGCAGGCCGGTATATTCCGGGGTGATAGTATCGGCGGTGAGCGATTCTCCTTCGAAAAGCGAAGCGGTACCTGCAAGAGAGAGTTTCCCCTTGCTGTCGCCCAGAACAAGCGAATACCTGGCGGGTGCAATACCGTCAAAGGTAAACGAACCGTCAGAGGCAATCTTGCTTCGATACGATGTTCCGTCAAGAGTGACATAGGCAGCCGCATCACTGCTGCCGACACAGGTACCATGAAGCTCAGCATATTTTTTGAGTCTGATGGAAGCAGTCTCATCAACTACTTTCCCGTTGCGGCTGAAGCCCTGCACGACAACCCCGGAACTTTCGTGGTCAATCTGCAGATTGCATGCAGCCTCGGGAAAAGTCTTGAAAGACACTGTACCATCGGGGCCTGCTACCGCACTGTCAAGCACGACGGATTCCTGGAGCAGGGTACGATACGCCCAGTTTTCCGCATCGATAAGTTTGACTTTTGCAGCAACTGCGGGTACGCCATCACTGGTGACAATTGCCACGTTTGTCGTTTCCGAGCTGTTGCCGTCGGTTAACGAGGGAGTACAAGACAGCAAGGTGCAGATGCTGCTGTACAGCACCGCGCTCCACACAATCCTTCTGAGCGACCAGTACTTCATGAATGATCCTGTTGTGAAATGTTTTTAGAGAGCGGAAATGCCTGAAAACTGATCTGGTACACCCGATCGGCTCCAGGATCATTCCCGGCAACATCGGCAATTGCTTTGCGACAGTCGGCGAGTAATGCCGATATTTTTTTCAGGCCTTCCGCGGAAATTCCTACACTCATCGTCGAAACATCACGTTCGGCCTGAGGGTAGCGGTCAATTGCTTCGATGCCTAACCGCATTGTTTCGCGCTGAAAATTCGCTACCAAAAGGGATTTAACGTCCGGACCGGTCGTAATCGCTTTACCAGTAAGTTCGTAAAACCCTCTTTCGTTTTTATAAATAAGTCCGAGTTTATTGAGCAATTTTACCGCTTTTTTAGCCTGAACTGCGGTGATCGATGGGGAGAGCATCCGTCCGATACGGGCATATTCATCTTTTAGCGGCGTCATGCCGATAAGCGACCGTACGGCAGTGAAGTACCATTTTGAATAAAATTCATACTGATCGGGCTGGAGCACATAAAGTGCAGTGTATCCCTTTTGCAGGAGGTGTTGTCGAAGAAGCAAAAATGTCTGGTTTCTTTTTTCTAAAGTTTTTGCCTGATTAAAATCAACCAGCAGTTTGAAATAGGCTTTTTCCCATGTATCATGCTTCAGAAACGCGGATATGGCCGCGACAGTTTTTCCGCTGATACCTTTATCACCGTTCAATACGCTGGTCAGCCATGAGGAGGAAAGAATCCCGACAGCCTCTGCGAAACTTCTATTGGTAACCGGGTTACCTGACTGCTCCAGGAATGCGATGACTTTTTTCAGATACTCTCTGAAATCGAGGTAATCTTTTATGGCAATTTTTTTTGAGAGTTTTTGTATCATCGCTTTTATTCCAGGAAACCGGGCGCCCTTTGATGTCAGTCCACAACATTATGTAATATAACACTAAATCGAATTAATTGTTAGTATTTTAAATTATTTTGGAGAGCAAAGTTACACGGCTTAAATATTGATGAAGTAGGGCGATATATCTATGTAATTGATGCACAAGATCGGTTGAGAGCCCTCTTTTACTGCATTGTAGTCTCATAACTCACAAAATTACAATATCTTATCACTTACAAGTCAATCCACACAACTCTGATAAAAACCCTTTTTTGTGTTCGAAACTGTTTCAGGGATGTCCTGCCGCTTACTGCCCGACGAGTATAAATAAGCTAATTATTAATAAATTTTAGAGAGCAAATCACCGCAAAAGTATTAAGCGAAGCAGATTTCTGACGACAGATTATTTCTTGGGCAACCGGAGATGTTACTTTTGGCTATGATTCCATTTTCAGGCAATTTTCATTCGATATAACAGGAAAAAAGATCCGGTCAAGAAACAGGATCTTTTCACAATGTTATAAATCCCAGATTTTTTGAAGCAAGATATAGCTGCTTGTCTTTTGTGTAGACAGCGGTTTCAGAAATAGCGGCAGATGCCAGAAGGTGAATATCCACAAACCCGAGTCCTTTACCAGATAATGACTTTTTCTCAATAAAAAAGAAAAACTCATCACCCGATACAACTGGTACAGATGGTAAATTCATCAGCAGACTTAAAATTTGTGTCCTGTTTCTGATATTCCCACAGGCTAATTCGCCCAGAACGAATGGATGGACGGCAACCTGAGCATTGTTCAATAATTCAATAAGAGCCCGGTCCGATCTGTTCAAATGATTTACCCAGACTGAAGTATCAACAAGAACCATCAATTTTCAGCTGTTCTTTCTCTGCAACTTATTCAGGGCAAGATTCAGATTCGAAATAAAAAGCATTTTTTTCATACTCGTGGATTTTCTTTTAGAATTTCGAATTTTATAAAATAACCTGAACAGTCTACCTTTTCCTCTTTATATCCTGCAACTGTTTCTCGGTACCACCGAGCCTGGCTAATCTTTTAGCACTTTCTCTGGCAATCAGCGCTTCAAGGCCCATGCGTACCAGCGAAGTTTTTTCCTCCACACCAGTAAGTTCTGATGCTTTCTGCAGGATATTATCATCGATAATAAGAGTTGTTCTCATAAAACCTCCTCTTGAGCATATCAAACATACATATAAATATTCATCTATTATGAATACGAATCAAGAGTGTTTTCCGGTTCAAATTAATCTCATAGGATACCATCAATTCTTTTAAGCAGTTTATAAGCCGAAAAATTGTTTACGGGTAGAGATTACCGGACGAACACTATTGAATTTACAAATGATAGCCAGCCTTATCGGATCTTATTATCCCCCAACAGCTCCTGAATTTATATTCACTTCTGAGATACATAGAGGTTATTACAGACGCAATGGAGGTATCATGTACAGGTCATCTCTTTTGATAAAACACCCTTTTCTTATTCTCCTGGCTCTTACCGTGGCATCCGCCCAGCCCCCAAAAACCATCAGTTACAACGGCAAAGATTACTACATAAACGGTATCAACGTTCCATGGAACGCATTCGGTTCTGATGCCGGTACACATTACGAGTGGGGCCCGCTCTACGATCCGGACTTTTTCACTACATTCTTTAAGGAGTGTAAAGCTTATGGTGTAAACTGTGTCCGTTTATGGATTCACTGTGACGGCAGATCATCACCGGAATTCGATGAAAAGGGCTTTGTAACAGGGCTTGATGATAATTTCCTTTCCGATCTGGAAGATCTGTTTTCTATTGCCGCCGATAATAATGTAATGGTTATGCCCTGCCTGTGGTCCTTTGATATGACAAAGGACTTTACATCCACCGCGGGAAAGTACGCCGGGATGCACGCGGATCTGATTCAGGATACAGCTAAAACAAGATCCTACCTGAACAATGCTCTGATCCCGATGATAAAGCGGTTTGCCAATACCTGTAATCTGCTTGCCTGGGAAGTGATCAATGAGCCTGAATGGAGTATAGAAGGTCCGGGAACCACTACACAGCTTGTAAAGGATAAAGAAATGGCAAGATTCTGTGCCATGATCGCCGAAGCGGTTCATCTTCACTCGGACAAGATGGTAACAGTGGGATCGGCATGTCTCAAGTGGCACTCTACAAAGCAGCCTCCCGCAGAGGCTCATTACTGGAATGATACTTTTTTGCAGTCAGCTTATAATTCCCCTGAGGCATATCTGGATTTTTATCAGGTTCACTATTACGACTGGATGTACAATCCTGACTGGGGATATGATCCTTTCCAGATCGGGAAATCACCTTCTTACTGGGAACTGGACAAACCGGCTATTGTCGGTGAGTCTCCAGCCATGACCGGGAAATACACTGTGGAGCAGATGGTAAGCAATGCATACGAAAACGGCTATGCCGGTATAATGCCATGGTCCTATTTTGCAAATGATGGCTACGGGACATGGGACAACAGTAAAGAGGCGCTGAAAGCGTTCCGTGATGCTCATGCTTCGATGGTTGACTTTAAGTGTACTTCAACTGATGTTTCTCCGGAGAAAAAACCGGCTCAGGGTAATATTGACAGATCATTCAAAGGTAACAACGAGATCAGATTGTTTGACATGCAGGGAAGAATGGTATTCAGGGGACCAGCCGACAGAGATATCAAGGACTTAAACACAGGAAATCTTTCCGGTAAAGTACTTATCTTCCAGATCAGCGGCCCCGACGGCAGGCTGATAAAGGCAGGCAGGTACCTTCAGAAGTCGCAAGTCACAAGTCGCAAGTCTTGCGTTTGCGAACTGAACCTGTCATAAATTGTATACCCTTCTCCGCCCGGTTTTTCCGGGAACCTCCAGTCGGCCTACGGGCTCCTTCCGGTTCCCGGAACTGTGGTTTCTTTAACTACACAAAATGTAGTTTATTGTTTTACGGAAAAGCGACATGAACTCAAAAACCGCGGGACAAACTAAGTATATTTGCTTTGAGAAAACGGATTATTTTAATAATTAAAAATACGTCTAAACTCCTCCATCAGATTTAGTTCGACTCTATATCGTTTTCTTTTAAAACGGAATTTACCACCACATATCTCAATTCGATATTGATCTCCATTTCTGTTAATAAACCTAATAAAATCAAAACTCTTGAAAGTTTCATCTGTTTCGAGGCGTGCATTTAGCACTACTGACTTAATAAATTGATTAATCTTCGTAGTATCCGAAGATTTATATTTATATCCTCTGCTTTGATTAATTGAATTTCGATTATTTCAGCCTGTCTAAATATCATATTGGGATCAGTATTTGGTACTCTACAATTAATTGTCAAAATCCAAAACGCTATAAATAAATACCCTTTTTTCATTTTTTCTCCCAACGAGTATTTTAAAACATAGTTTTTATAAACCGTAAAAGTTCCTAAGTAATTGTCTAAACCATAGTAACCGATAATTCCCTAAAGGTGAGAAAAATCCAAATTTGTGTCCTGTTGCAGCCAGCCCGGAAAAATATTCCACAAAAGACGTGGAAGAAAATAGTGCTGCTTTAATGAAAATATGACACGTAGAAAGTCTTGCCCATGACGGTCTTCGGGCATGGATAATGATTCGTCACCTTCAGCGGGGGTTTTAGGGGCCCGGACACGGCATACGTGTTAAGTTAAGCTACGATCTATATAATTAAGCAGTTTTTTTCTAAAAAGTGGTTAAACGCCACTTTTTTCTTGCTATAACCGATAGCATGATGTATGCTATCGGTTGAAAGGATATCCTATGAACCCAAAACAACGTATCTCCGCCATCCACAAAAAGCTTATTTCCCTTGGGCCAATGCTGCCGGGCAGCATTAGTGAACAATGGAACGTTTGCGGTACTCCCGGGTGTGTTTGCAAAGCAAAAGAGAATCCTGTCAAGCATGGCCCCTATTACCAATTAAGCTTCAGCGTCAAAGGCCGTAGTTCAACCATGTTCATTAAGCCGGAAAATCTCGCAGATGCAAAAAGAATGGTAGCCCGCTATAAAAAGTTCAAAGAGCTATGCTTTGAACTGATACAGGCCAATGTCGATTTAGTGCGTGAAAATGGTTTCAAGGGAAAGGAGTAGTAATGGATTACAAAGAATTGTTGGAACAGCTGTTTAAAAAAAACTCTTAACTATTGGGCTGCGCAGTGCGGATTTATTAAGCGGAAACGTAGCATTAGTGCCTTTGATTTTCTTGTGATGATGACATTTGGGCTTGTCGGGATGCCATTTCCATCACTTGCTGCAATGGTTGATAGTATCAGAGCAAAAGTAAGTCGTGAAGCGCTGCATCAGCGTTTTACTGAAAAGGCAGTTGAGTTTCTAAGAACCTGCGTTAGTTTTGTATTTCAGCAGAAGATTCTCGATGCTGTACGTATTGAGACTCCGCTGTTACGCCATTTTGCCCGAGTTCTTATTATCGACAGTTCGAGTTGGGATATCGATCCTGCATTGAAGGATACTTTTCCTGGTTCCGGGGGAAGTGCCTCTGATGCAGGATGCAAAATACAGCTTTGTTATGATTATTTACACGGAATACTATCTTTCTTTGAACTTGGTCCAAGCAACCGTCCTGACAACTGGTGGTCAAGAAAAATACCGCAATTTTTACAAGCCGGAGATTTGCTTATCACTGATTTAGGGTACTTCTGCCTGTTAACATTCAATCAAATAGCCGAATGCGGAGCGTACTTTCTTTCCAGATATCATACAAATACCGCCGTTTTGGATGAAAGCGAAAAGTCAATTGACCTCTGTCAAATTTTGCGAGCGACGACAAATGATACTGTGGAACTGAACGTGCGCTTGGGTTCCAGCAACCAGAAATACGTTATGTGCAGGCTGATTGGTATGCGTGTTAGCAGTGATGTCGCAAAAAAAAGACGTGAAAAGCTAACCCGTACTACTCTAAAGAAAAGGAAAAAACTTCCGCATGCCGATTCGTTGTACTTGTGCAATTGGACAATCATGGTTACCAATGCTCCAGCTCAATTGCTTAGTGTTGATACGCTTCGGCCCCTTTACTGTCTCAGATGGCAAATAGAATTACTTTTTAAACAGCTCAAGTCTGTTCTGAAAATACACAAATCATGCTCTTGCAGAGATCCAAGAGTACAGTGCGAATTATTAGGCAGGATGATTGTAGGCATAATAATCCACAGAATTCATGCGGCAGTTAACATTGGGCTGTGGAACTCTGAAAGTAAGGAGATCAGTATGGACAAATTTATAAAAGAATTAACGAGAGAGCCCATGTTATAAAGGATCACCTTCTTGTTTCAGTTAATAACACATTGAGGTTTTTGGAACAAGAGTTAAGCAATAATACTTAAAAACTGCAGAAAATACAAACAAAAATCCAGACCCACATCACTTGAATACCTAAATTACCTTGGTCATTTAATTGATCCATGCAAATTGGAGGCTGCTTAACTTAACACGTATGCCCAGACACGGCCCCTACCAGATTCTTATGCTTTTATCCCAAACTGTCCACCACATGGAGTCTGGTTTTTGTAAGCCGGGGCCCTATTCAGATCAGACCCTTTATCTTCGAGTATTCATTCTCGTACATATCATCGGGCACATCTGAACTCTTTGAAATGATAGCGTTAATCTTCTTGATTCTATCACTGAGGAGAGGATGCGTTGACATAGGCTCAAAAATTTTAGGTTGATCACCATATTCGCTCTTCAAAAATGCCAGGAAATCCTTCATTCCTTCCGGGCTGATATCAGCATTGATTGAATAGGCTAATGCACAACTGTCCGCTTCAAATTCATCTTTCCTGCTGAAACTGAGGAAAACCATGTTCTCCAGAAGTCCCGCGATGGCACCGGTGATCGAGGCAGAATCGCTTTCATTGAAGAAGATCGTATTGACCAGCTCAAGGGCATTACCCTGGACCATCTTGTCTGCACCATGATACTGTGTGATATGGCCAATCTCATGAGCCAGAACGCCTGCAAGTTCAGATGCGTTTTTCATGTTTTTAAGAAGACCGGTATAAACGAATACATGCCCTCCGGGGATAGCGAAAGCGTTAACCTGTTCATCGTCATCTATAATGGTGAATGTAAATTTCAGATCAGGGCGGTCTGTTTGAACTGATGCCAGATACTGTCCCAGAGAGTCAACAAAATCAGTTACCTTCTGGCTACCGGTATACGGAGGATAGGTTTCGGTGTCGGAAAGGATCTGGGCTTTGAACTGGTCTCCAAGCTCAACCTCCTGATCTTCTGAAAGCATAAACGGCCGCATTACATCTGTGAGCTTCTGACAGGAGAGTAAACCTGCAAGAGAAAACAGAATGGTCGGTAGAACCAGGTTGCGTGCCAGGGATTTTGAGATCATGAAATTCTCCTTTTTTTAATAAAATCAAAAAATATATAGTGCCCACATAAGGAGAAACATTGTTGTAGGATTGCAGTTTTTGTGGGGTAGAATAAAAAAGAGAAGTTAGTGTGTTTTTTGGGGTTTTGTGCTTCCTGTTTCGATCTCCCCTGGGGTGAAAGAGTGACTTAGCGTGTTAAATTGGATCTTCGTGGGAGTCCCAAGGTCACCTCAGGGGTGAAATAGTGACTTAACGTGTTAAATTGGATCTTTGTGGGAGTCTCAAAGTCACCTGGGGTGAAGGATTGTACAATTTTAAAAACCCCCGGTATTACCCTCTTCCTCTGACTAATTGATTTCATTGCAGATTCAATTCAACCACCAGATATCTTTTCAGTTCCTTTCCTTAGCCCGAAGGGCTTACGTCTATCAGAGCAAGGTTTCCTACCTGGCGATAACAAATATGCGAATTGGTCCGGTTCCCTGAAATTCCGGCTCCTGTTCCGCGGTCTGACCGTAGGGGAGGGCATCAGCAATATGCTGTTTAAAAGAGGGTGTCCAAAATAGAAGAGATTCTTAAGAATAAATATTTTCTGGAAGAGGGGGTTCCCTCTTGCGCTCAAGCCCGTCGCGGACGCCGGTCTTGCGCTATCACCCCTTGTTGTCCACCAGTTGTGGAGGCAGGTATGGTTATCACATTTGCAAACGTCCGTACGGCCGCACTGGCGAACTGGTGGTAGATTAAAACTGATTGTAGCCTTTCGGAATTAAATAAGTAAGGTCGGTCCTGCGGGTGAAAGTATAACTTAACTCGTTAAATGAATCTGTGGGAGTCCCAAAGTCACCTCAGGGGTGTAAGAGAGCAAAGAGTTCCCCGTTTCCATTCACTACTGTACATTTCCGCAAGAATATTGGTATAGTATAAATATGTATAGAGGAGTGCATATTCCTCAGGCCGGCTCCGGGCAGCTTGTTAACCAGAAACAATGTACTATATTGAAAAGCATCAAATTATGAATTCCCAGAAAATCCAATGTTCATGTGGACAGCTGTTTAACAGCAGGATGAAAAACTGTCCTTTCTGTGGTGCGGAACGGGTTCTGGATCATGATGGGCAGGAGTTTCTCTGTCCGGTTTGTGAATGCAGGCTTCAGGAACATATTTACAGAACAGAGACTGTCTGTATCTGCGGGAAATGCAAAGGGCTCTGGCTGAACAATGATGATCTTGAAATATTGACTTCAGAGAGAAGCGCATTCAACGATGATTCGCTGCCCGGTAAATATGTCAGAGGGCCCATTGAGAAAAGAGTGGGCTATGTAAAATGCCCTGTCTGCAGAAAGCCTATGGTGAGGAACAATTTCGGCAGGATATCAGGCGTGATAATTGATATTTGCGGAGATCACGGTGCGTGGTTTGATGCAGGGGAACTGGAAAAGGTAAGGACCTTTGTGGCCGGCGGTGGGCTTCAGACTTCTCAAAACCGCGAAATTGAGAAAAATAAAAGCGATATCGACCTTCTGAAATACAAAGTGAAGGATCTGGAACTGATGGAAAAGATCCTTCACAAGTGGAAGTTTAAAAGATACCGGTATAGAAAATTGTAAGGGTGCCACCGAGAGTCACAAGTCACAAGTCACAAGTCACAAGTCACAAGTAGCAAGTAGCAAGTAGGAGAGCATGAGCTTAAGGGCACCTCTAAAAATTCATTTTCCGCTGCGGCCGGCTGCGAATTCTACTGCGCTTCGTTGCACTGCTATCGACGAATCACATCGGATTCGCCTCTTTCGTGCGCCTGGCGCAGCGAATTCTCGCTCGGCCTCGCTTGAAAACTGAATATTTAGAGGTGCCCTTAACAATATACTCATTTACAATTCAGACAAGTTGTTGTGCAGATGCCCAATGCAGCAACAAAGGCGTGTGAGGAGATCTCTGTTTCTGGAACGCCTTTTTAGAATGAGCCGCGCAGCATTACAGAGTTGAAATTACCAATGTTCAGAATAAACGAAGAGCATTTCTGGTTGATATTAACTTTGTTGAGTTTATAAAAGCTGGTATTTGCCGGTATTCTGAAC
This sequence comes from Fibrobacter sp., assembly GCA_012515615.1. Lineage (GTDB taxonomy): Bacteria > Fibrobacterota > Chitinivibrionia > Chitinivibrionales > Chitinispirillaceae > JAAYIG01. The sequence continues at coordinate 9,558 of JAAYYB010000346.1, read as the reverse complement.
TGCTTAATCACTCGTCCATTCATAGACAGTAACCTGGCATCTGTTTGAACCGGAGAGGGACGGCTGAATTCGAATTCCATTTCACCGTTTCCATTAATTCTGGTCTTGACACCTGAGGATGAAAGAGGTACTGGTTTTTTGTCAGTCAGAAACATTGCAACTTTCAGGGGTTCGGTTAAAGATGCAAATTCCGGACTGATTACCGCGCATGATGTGCTTCTTACGCCATTTACTCCGGTAACACTCCACTGGCCTTTGGTTTGATCGTATTCATACCAGGAGTTGTAGCCAATCGCGTTTTTCTGCAATGTCCAGTACTGAAATCCCCCGTTACCCTGTTTCTGTAAAGCAGTAATGATGGTGGAGATGGTCTGGCCGGGAATAGAAAGAATCTCATTGTCAATAAGCCACTGGAGCTCTGTTCTGACTGCTTCTGCAAAGTCAAATACGTCAACTGCCGGTTGATAGCCATCTATTACTTCCGGATCGAGTATTACCCCCATGCAGGGCATTTCAATCTCTTCCTGATATGAGAGCCCGTAAGTTCCCAGATAAACCATCGCCCGTTCATCGTAATGGCTTCTATAGCGCACAGAGGTGATTGTATCCTTACCCTCGGCCAGATAGCTGACCCCTTCCCGTCCTATTGAAAGAAGCATCTCAAGGTTGATCTGTTCGCCGGATGTAAATGCTACGCCCTGGATATTGCCGGGTGCCACACAGCAGAAAGCTGTCGCGACAAGCATTATCAACCCCGAAAATGCAACCGCAAATGATTTCATAGCTACCCCCTTATTCATGAAGTGTCATTTGAACTGATTGATTATTATTGACATGTGTATCTACATCCAGTGTATCACTTGTTATTCCGGTGGGATTCCGGTTTTTGTCATCAGCTATTACTTTGTAAATGCCCCGGGGCAATCCGGAAAATGAAAAAGCAGAACTGGCATCTGTGGTGGTTTTATAAGGCGAGCCGGCAATGTAAACATTCACTCCTGAGACTGGGGTTCCGTTGCGGCTTACAGTACCGCTTATACCCGTTTTGTCTTTAAAAAAAGCCGAATCGTTGAAAATTGCATTGGATCCGACACTGATATTCTGCACCAGCGCCGCAAGTGTATCGTTCCTGGGAAAAACAAAAAGGTTGTATTTGCCGGAGGGTATATCCGAGAAATTATAAAAACCGGAATTATCGGCATGGGCGCTGTCGGCGTAACCGGTATCTGAAGGTGATCTACCTGTCCAGTAGATGTAAAGCGAAGCCTGTGGTGAAGTCTTGACCTCGATAGTGGATGGTGAAACAACGGAAACGTAAACACCGTTGGTGGTTTCAGAACCCATAGTTGAATCTGCGGGGTTCAGGCTGCAGGACAGGCAAGCCAGTGTCAAGAAAGTGACAGCCTTCAGGATATTTCGGCAAGAGCTCATCCTATATCTCCTTTGCAGGTCTGGATAAGGGGAAAAGTTGAAGGTTGATCTGAAAAACCCTGTCTTTCTCCTCATCCGCCTCTTCTATGCGAGTCAATTCTTCACGTGTCCTTTTAAGGATCTCTTTTGCTTTCTGGATACCCTTGCTGCTGTAGCACATGGTCATCGTAGAAAAATCCCGTTCTTCTCTGGGTAGTTCTTCAAGGGCCTCAAGAGCTTTTTGGGCGACAGCGCACTGGAAATTGTGAACAGCGGCGCTTTCCCAGACTTCACCGGTTGAGATATTTGCAGATGTCACCGAGTAAGATGAGCTCAACTTTTCCACCATCCCCAGCTTAATTAAAAGATCAACGGCCCGACGGGCCTGAGGCGCGGTAATGGCAGGTATGAGCGTTTGTGCGAGCTTGTCGAAATCCCCCTTGAAATCGGAGATTCGCAGAATTTCTCTTATGGCAGTGTAATACCACTCTTCATAAAACTGATACTGTTTTTCAGAAATGGTCTTGATCCGTCCGTTGCGCAGAGCAAGAAGTTCCCGGTATGCTGCAACACGTGTATGTTCTGATCTGGCAGCCCTGAAAACGACCATCTGGCTGAAATATCGATTCTCCTTATCGCTTAGTTGAAGATATGAGGAGAATCTGGGGATCATACTCTTGCTCAAACCTCTTTTCCCGTTCATTATCCTCACCACTGTGCTTGAATTCAGTCCCAGTTTTTCGGCCATGGCACGATAAGAATACCTGCTGTTTTTCTGTTTTCTTTTTTTGTAATCGGCCTGAAGGTATTCAATATAATCGATATAGCCGTAGATATTTGACATGGAAAGCCCATCCTTTTCATCTGTAATATAACCAAAAATAAGATTCAATGAAAGTAAAAATAAATCAAACCGGTGCTGTCAAATGGCATCACTTGGCTGACGTAATGTATAGTAAGATATATGTAACACGTTATAAAACGGTCGGTTATGATAAATGGCAAGTTGTTGTTAAAGAGTAAAGCAGTGAAAAATAAGAGGTAAAAATGGCACCACTAAAATGTGACTGGTGGAAATAAAAATCTGTGGTCACCGGGTACATAAAGAAATTTCCAATGCGTGTTACAAAAAAAACAAATCTATGAGTTCAGTTTTTGATTAGATTTTTGATTAGATTATATATATAATCTGATTTATACACTCGGGTCAGTGCGAATTGCACTTATCCCTTGTGCATAAAGGTTTTCACAAATCGCAGATGTTCCACCAGGGGTTTGTATGGAAAAAAAATCTGTTAACATGATCCGTTGCCTGCACATTATTACTATACTTGTGACTTCGATATCGGCACAATGGGTAAAGACAAACTGGACTGGAGAAAATAGTTTTTTAAATCTTTACTCCGGCGGCAGCAAGGTCGTAGCCCGCACCTGGGATGCTCTTAACGGGGACCGTATGTTCCTTACCAACGATAATGGCGCAAACTGGACATTGATTGGCTCAGTGGACAGCGGTATAGATGTGTTATCTTCTGTGTTATTGGATGACAATCTTCTTGCCGGCACCTGGGAGGGGTTAATCAAGTCTCCTTTAAGCAGCATAAGCTGGGATGTTGCCGCTTCCACCGGCATGTCTGAGAATACAGCTGTCTGGTCAATTGCCAAGGTCAATAACACTCTTTTTGCAGGCGGCACTGGAAGTTTGTATAAGTCTTCGGACAACGGCCTGACATGGACCGAATTAAAATCGGGAATATCCGCAAATGCCCGGATCACTTCGATCACCGGAAACGGGGAAACCGTTTTTGCTGGAAGTGACAGCAGTGGTGTTTTTATGAGCACCAACGGGGGCACAAGCTGGACGGCCATCAATTCCGGTCTAACCGATAAGCGCATCTCCCGGATTGCGGTCATGGGAAATAAACTGTTTGCGATAACTTTGACAGGCGTTTTTCAGTCGGTCAATAATGGCTCAAGCTGGAATGCAGCCGGTTCTATGCCCGCGGGTCTGGTAAATTGTATTCTGGTTGTAAATGATAAGATCTTTGCCGGAACAGACACCGGCGGAGTTTACATTTCTGCAGACAGCGGCGCTGCATGGACATCGTTCAACGAAGGAATGCATTCCCGGGCCCGAATATTATCACTGGTCAGTGGGGAAAACGCGCTTTTTGCCGGAACCGATTCAGGGGTCATGCGTATTCCTTATTTGACAACAGGGGTGGAAAAAAACCTTACCGTGCATCCGGATCATTTTAAGCCCCGATTCATAAATAATAATGGCTCTTCAGCGACACTCCTTTTCATGCTCTCCGCATCACAAAAGGTTGATATTGAATTATACAATCTTCGCGGCAGTCAAGTTCTGTCACCTGTTCATAAAAAATTAGAAGCAGGTGCGCGGAGTGTTTCATTCAATACCGGATCAATTGCGCCAGGATCTTATGTCCTGCGCTTTAAGGCCGGCAGGACAGTTTATCAACAGACCATTTCTATACAGCGGTAAACTTGAGACTTTACTCTGTGGCAATAACAGACCGGTTTGGCAAAGGATGACAACTATGAGCAGCATTGACGGATCTAAAAATACCCGCTCCTCCATGGGAAGACGTGATTTTTTGCGGACGCTTGCGACAACCACAGCCGGCGCCGCAGGGATCACTGGTGTTCTGGGTCCCTTTGATCTGGCCAGGGCCGCAATTGACCCGGGTGAACGGGGGATAAAGATCACCAACATGACAGTTGCGACCATAAGGGGATTGAACAGTACCGGACGTATAGTACGTCTGGACACCAATAAGGGGATTTCCGGATATGGCGAATGCCGGGTTGAAGACAACAATGCCGGCAACGAACTGAACAAAGTCAGATCCACAATTATCGGGATGAACCCAACACAGGTTGAAAAAGTTTTCAATGCAGTCACTGCTGTTTTGAACCCGACCTCCGACTGGAAGAGAATCACCTACGCTTCAGGTGCAATTGCAGGCATCGAATGCGCCTGCTGGGATATTACCGGGAAGGTGTACAATCTCCCGATATGGAAACTTCTGGGCCCCAAGCTCAGAGACAAAATGCGACTATATGCCCATACCTGGGTCGAATTGGATCCATCCACCATGGAGCGGGAAATCCAGATGCGTCTGGATATGGGATTTACCTGGTTCAAGACGGATCTGAACTTTTTGAGCAGTTCCGATTACCAGAATTCACCGGACCCCAACCCCTATGGTGAATCAAACGGCTCAGCGAAACGGATTCTGGACTCGGGCCTCAACAAATGGCGCGATTATACTTCAAAGTATCGAAGAATAATCGGTAACATTCCTCTCTCAGCAGATCACTTCTTTAACTGGTCACCCTCCGGCAGCGGCAATCAGCTCGATGTTGCCTCGTCTATTATGGTCTCCAATACTCTGGCGGGAAAAGAGTATATGGATGCATCACTGGGGGGATGGATGGAAGACATTATTCCGTGGCATTATTACTCCGAACTCGCTCAGATTAATGCAGGCACTGAGATGAGTATTCTTACAGGTGAAGACATTTTCGGCCTGCCACTGGCAAAGGAACTGGTCGATTCCGGAGGGATCAACTATTTTCACCCGGATCCGTGCACTTACGGAGGTGTACACGTGAGCAGGCTTGCGGCCATGTATGCTCATTCTAAAGGCGTCAAAACCGCCTTTCATCAGTCAAACGGACCGATCGCTACGATAATGTGCGCGCACATCTGTGCAGGTATTCCTGATTTTCTCTGCTGCGAACATCACTACCCTGAAATTACGTGGTATGATTCCCTGATAGAAGGTATTCCAAAACCGATGATGCAAAAAGACGGATATGTTATCATACCGGACGGGCCCGGACTGGGAATAACGCTGAATCAGGACGCCATTGTGGCGCATGGGACCTGGTTTGCGTGATTAGATTAACTGTCTCGTTAAGGCCTTGATTTGTGCACCTGAAACAGTGTGAATTGCACTTATCCCATGCGCATAAGGGTTTTCACAAATCGCAGATGTTCCACCAGTGTGGTGCACCTGCGATTTTTATGTTTATGAGTTTAACCACGAAATACACGAAACGTAAAAGAATCGGAAATAACGAGTCAGAATAATCTGAGTAGAGATGTGCAGTTCTACTTACCTGTTGATCACCCCTTTGTAAAGTAATTTCCGATTGCTTGTGTTTTGAATTGTGACAAGATACAGGCCATGAGGGAAACTGCTGTCACTTCTGATAATTCTTAAAGTACTTTCTACTCCATTGACAGCTTTATTACTGCGAATAACCCGTGATTCCAGCAGACGGCCGGAGACAGTATATATTGAATACTGTAAAGGGCCGTTGGACAAAAATTGCAGGTTTGCCGGTGTTGGCCCGGATTTATTTCCGGATGTTGTCTGTCCGGGATACCCCAGGAACTCGACCTCGTTTACATTCAGGTATCCGCCTGTCCCGTTGTATCTTACAAACCTGACCGGCTCTGAATGCACAATCGGCACAGATGTAAATGAGCCTTCCGGCGGAATAACCGGAACCTTATAAATCACTTCCCATTTTTCTCCATCACTTGAGACCTCTACAGACCGTCCAAGCATCCGGTCCGCATATTCACTTCTTGGATAGTATCTAAATCCACTAATTATCATTTCGCCGCCCGGCCCGAAGTCATAACCTACCCAGGTGGCCTCTCCTACGCAATCGGCATGGGTGGAAGAGTTTCCGTCAACCGCGGCACTGTATTGTACCCCGGGTGTATTGTCCCATGGTGATCCATCACCAATAAGAGTGCCTGAAAGCTTACTACCTGCAGGAGCCACTGTCAGCTGTCTTGCGGTTTGTGACATGGTATTGGCCAAGGCAGCATCATCCTTGACGTCTCTTACAGTAATGCTGACTTCATTACCGGCTGCAAGACCCGAAACATTGAGCACAACTGTCTTCTGGTCAATCTGCAGTTTCGCTCCTGAAATTGCGACACCTGTGGTACTTACTGCATAATTCGAGAGGTTTTCAGCACTTGCCTTATCCAGTCCTTCTGAAAACAGAAGTGAAATTGTACCACTCAAAGATGCTGCCGCATCAACTATTTCAGGTGCGATTGAATCGGGGTATTCCTGGTAAACGCGCACATAGTCCACAAGGTAACGGACAGGAAAAGTTGTTCCGGATGGATCCCCGCCGTTGCTTCCAATTGCCTGGTTAAGCATAATATAGGCTTTTTGATGAAACGGGTTTTTCCCGTCAATTTCATTTATGGTTTTGCTCAGGTCGGTGGTGTTCTGAAGGAATTCATCGACCCATAGCTGCACTTCTTTCTCTGTCCAGAGCATGCGCCAGATATGGAAATCTTCAGAAAAGTCACTGCCGACAGATCTTGTTTGTGAACTCCAGTTCCCCTCCCATCTTTTCTCTGATCCCCATGCCAGATTCGCATGCAGTTTACCGGCGTAGTATTCCATGATATCGATTTCACCGTTACTGGGCCACTCTCCTGATACGCCGAGGGTCCAGAATGCAGGCCAGGATCCCTGCCGCACATCGATTTTTGCCCGCATTTCGAAAATTCCATAGATGAATTCCTGCTTGCCTCTTGAAAACAGGCTTGCTGATGTATACTGGTTTCCGTTCCAGTTATCTTTCCTTGCCTCGATTATGAGGTTCCCGCCCTCCATCCTGGCGTTTTCCTCTCTCTGTTTTGTATAGTACTGAAGTTCATTGTTGCGTACATAACCCTCTTCAAAACCCCAGTTTCTGGAGTCCGGAAGACCGCTGCTGTTGAACTCATCAGACCAGACCTGTTTGAAATTTTCAAAGGAGGGTTGGGCTGAGATTGAGAACAAAAAAGGCCCGGAAATGATTAACAAAATCGTGCAGAGAAAGCTCCTGCTTTTAAATTCCATGAGTTTACTCCGTATGATGATTATTATCTGACAGCGTGTAATACCTGCCTTATGCACCGGGGAAGGGATGAAGTACCATTCGCCCTGGTAAGGGTGCATAAGTAAGGAATATAAGGAATCATAATGCTCTTTGGCATTCAAAATCTAATATAACCGTGATAAAATGTAGACCTGAAAGGGTTGCACCGGAAAATATCTGAGCTGTTTTCACTTTGGTATGCATCCATATACCAGGAAACGCCCTGTAGGCGATCACGGTAGTTAAAAGGGGGTATTTATGAGAAGAATTTATTTAATCTCTGTCGCGTTGCTGCTTCCTGCAGCTCTTTTTGCTGATGTCAGTGTAAGTGTCAGGGTCGGTAGCGGCCACAGTGGATGCCACCATGCGGAGGAGGTTTACAGGGATTACGGTGACCCCTGGTTTGAGGAGTGCGAAAGCAGCTGGCCCAATAGAGTAAGTTTTGAATACCAGTGGACACTTCATGGCCCCGGGCATGTTTTGAGGTATCGTGAAGTGAGGTTTCATCTGCTCAGCGGTGCCTGGTTTTTCGGGCCCTGGATGGTAAAAGAAAACTATTGCCACCAATCCTGTACAATTCATCACCACCATGTTTACTACAAGCACCATTCACACCCTGACTGGTGCAGAGTATATGATCACAGTGCCGGTATTTTCTACTACGAATACAGAAATCGTCATCACCCCGGCAACCCTGCGAAGGTCCACAGGCATGTGTATCGGCCTGCAATTAAAGTGACGGAAAGAGTCTATGAAACCAGAACTCTTCCCCAAAGAAGCAGTTCTGCTGATCTTAATAAGAATAAGAATCGTAAAGTAGACAGACAATCAAACTTTACTGCTCAAAAGGGTCCTGAGCGCAAGATTCAAACTGTGCCAAAAAAAGTAGAGAACAGTGTAAACAGAAGCACCCGTACACGCACGGGAGTGCCGGCAAGCAAAGAGAAATCCAGAGATAATCAGAATAACAGGATTGTAAGGATATCCGGCAGAAGATAAAAGGGAATCTCCAGGAAAGACTCATTTCTCAAGTGAGGCAGTTGATGAAATATTGGAAATTATGGGCAGCAGCATCGTTTTTACTGGTAAATCTCAACGGATGTTCAATTATCTTTGGTCCGGAATCCGGCTCCTGGAGTTTTTTCTGTGAAACAGATGATTACTATGTAAATTCACATTTCAGCATACCATATGAAGTAAGGGAACTGATTGCGGATCGTGTTTCCGGATACAGCACGCCGGAAATCAACAGTTACAGCTCTGACATCTATCCTCTGGAAAGCGCTTATGATCCGGACAATCTACCCTGCTATGTAAAGGCAGATTTCAATGGTGACGGCTGGTACGATTATGCCATCATGTTTTCAAAAGAGAGCCGGTCAAATGAGTACTGGTATCTTAAAACAAAGCTTCTGGTGGTAGTAAGCACAGATTGCGGAATGGAACTATCGAGTGAGTATGTATTGGGAACTGTAAAGGGATCACTCGATACGCCGGTAGAGGAATACTGGGGAATAAGACTGCTTGAAAGAGGAACACATACTGTAAGAACAATTGTGTCAGGGATAACAGAAGAGGTGCGGGTAGAACTTGTCAATGATGGAATTTACCTGGGGAGCATAGAACCTGAAGAAAGAACGGTGCTCTATGTAACAGGAACTGAACTGAATGAATACTATGTAAATCTGGGGGCTGTTTCGAAGAGAAAAACTGAGACAGTTCAGGAACGTGAGAGCCGGGTAATCGATCTGTCAAAAGGAACTTAATTTGATCTACCTGAAATTCTGGAAGAGGGTGTCCCTAATACAAGTAATAGACAAGAATAAAGATTTTCTGGAAGAGGGCGTTCCCTCTTGCGCTCCAGCCTGTCGAAGACGCCAGTCTTCCACTATCACCCCTTGTTGTCCACCGGTTGTGAAGGCAGGTATGGATATCACATTTGCAAACGCCATTGCGGCTGCACAGGCGAACTGGTGGTAGATTAAAACTGGTTGTAGCCTGGAAGAATCAGATATGTGCGAGTAGTCACAATTCACTGTATACCTGGAAATAACACCACCAGTCTGGTTCTTAAAAAGCTATAATAATTTTAATCTACTTACAGTTCTACGGTGCAATGCGCCGGACAGACAAAACCGTGATACTTTTAGTGGTCGATTTATTTAGACAGAAAATTGTCTTTTCTTAAGTGGTTTATCTCTAATGTTAAGCTACCTGGTT
>JAAYYB010000345.1 GCA_012515615.1 Fibrobacter sp. | reverse complement strand
ATCCGGCACCCATTCCGGAAAACATTAAAAACCTGCCGGAAATTGGCCGGAATGGGTGCCGAATACCGCCGGAATCACCTGCCGGATAATTTCCGGAATCAGTGCCGAATAAAACCGGATTATGCATTTTTGGAAGAGGGTGCCCCAATACAAGTATAAGAAAGAATTAAAGATAAGGAGTTTTTGGAAGAGGGCGTCCCAATACAAGTAATGAAGAAGAGTAAGGATTTTTTGGAAGAGGGTGTCCCCAATACAAGTAATGAAGAAGAGTAAGGATTTTTTGGAAGAGGATGTCCCCTCTTGCGCTCCAGCCTGTCGAAGACGCCAGTCTTCCGCTATCACCCCTTGTTGTCCACCAGTTGTGAAGGCAGGTATCGCAATCACATTTGCAAACGTCCTTGCAGCCGCACAGACGAACTGGTGGTAGATTAAAATTATAGCCTCGAAGAATTCAAGCATGTAAAGGAAAGTCACAAGCCGCTGAGAATTGTCAAGAAGAGTGAAGATAGATTCCTGCATTCGCAGGAATGACGGAGCGCGGTTGTCACAGTATTTACATAAGTAACCTTTTCAGCACCACCGTAACGGACGTCATGCCGTTGAAAAACGGCATCCATCTTAGAATTGCAGGGATTGGCGAAGATGGATTCCTGCCTTCGCAGGAATGACGGAGTGCGGTTGTTACAGTATTTACGTAAGTAACCTTTTCAGCACAACCGTTAACGGACGTCATGCCGTTGAAGAACGGCATCCATCTGAGGATCTCCAAGACCGGCGAAGATGGTTTCCTGCCTTCGCAGGAATGACGGAGCGCGGTTGTTACAGTATTTACATAAGTAACCTTTTCAGCACCACCGTTAACGGACGTCATGCCGTTGAAGAACGGCATCCATCTGAGAATCTCCAAGACCGGCGAAGATGGATTCCTGTCTTCGCAGGAATGACGGAGTGCGGTTGTCACAGTATTTACATAAGTAACCTTTTCAGCACAACCGTTTACGGACGTCATGCCGTTGAAGAACGGCATCCAGGAATAGAATCATGCCCTTTCAGTCTTGGGAAAAATGTGCCTTTATTTTCTTAACTCTTAACTCTTGACTTGTGACTTGTGAATCTATAGTACATGCTTGAATTCTTTGAGGCTACAATAAATTTTAAGCTACCACCAGTTCGCCAGTGCGCCGCAACGGCGTTTGCAAATGTGATGAAAACACCTGCCTTCACAAATGGCGGACAACACGGGGTGATAGCGGAAGACCGGTTTCCTGACCGGGCTGAAGCGAAAGAGGGGACGCCCTCTTCCAATAAAAATCTCATTCTTGTTATTACTTGTATTGGGGGAACCCTCTCCCGGAAACTCTTACTCCGGGTTCCAGGTCTGCGCAGTTGTCATGATGATAGCCACAAAGGCCATCATGCCAGCCGCCAGGAATACCTGCTGCTTATGATCAAAGTTCCTTTTGGTAAGCTTCATCCCGGTATGCTTCATCTTCTTTTTTATTTCTTTACGGGCACCGGCAAGAGAGTCAGGCTCCACAGCAGCAGAGGAATCCGGTACGACCGTGGCGACAGGGAGCGAATCAATGATGGTCGAATCGGTTTCTATGGATCCGGCTGAAGTATCAACAAGGACAGATTCGAGTGAATCATCCTGAACCGGAGATAAAGAATCTCCGGGAACGTTTTTTGTCACCTGGGCAGTGGAAATCGCCGCAAAGGTTATTAAAAGTAAAATTGTATATCTCATATTTAACTCAGGTCCAACGGATTAACTTAGTATGAGTATTACGTTCAGGAGTCCGGCGTAGTAACATCTTCAGAAACGCTGGTACGACCGTTGCAATAAAGCACCGTAATTAAATTTCATTTGATTTTCCCGGCTTTATTTTCCGAAGCTAATTTGCCACTTTGACTCTGTGCCTCTTTGGTGAGCCCTCTCCCTCTCTGAAAGTAAGGTTTATTCAAGCATCTTTGTTACTATCGCGTTAATCTCCTTGGGGTTTCCTGCACCTTTGGTTGCCTTCATAGCCTGACCAACGAAAAACCCCATGAGCTTTTTGTCTCCGGCTTTGTATCTTTGAACTTCAGCCGGATGTCCATCGATGATCTGCTTTACAGCTGTTTGGAGCGCCCCGGAATCGGAGACCTGCCTGAGTCCAAGTTCATCGATAACCACCGCCGGATCTTTGTCCTGTGCCTGAATGGTATCAATTACCCTCTTGGCCGCCTTTGCAGATACAGTTCCGTCCCCGATAAGTTTAAGGAGGGTTCCCAGTCGTGACGGGGTTATATGCAGTGCTTTCACTTCGATCTTCTGATCGTTAGTTATACGAAGGATATCTCCCATGATCCAGTTAGACACCTGCCGGGCATCTGAAAAGGTCTTGAGAACTTCTTCAAAGTAATCTGCCAGATCTCTGCTGGAGGTAAGGACCTCACTGGGGTACTCGGCCAGCCCGTACTGTGTCTGGAAACGATTGCGTCGGGCGGCAGGAAGCTCAGGAAGATTTTTGCGCAGATCTTCTATCCATGAGTCCTCAACAATAAGGGGCATAAGATCCGGTTCAGGAAAATACCTGTAATCGTGGGCATCCTCTTTGGAACGCATCGGTATAGAACGGTTTGTGGAAGGGTCCCACAGGAAAGTCTGCTGAAGAATTGTTCCGCTGGACCTGAGCACATCCTCTTGACGTATCGCTTCGTATTCAAGTGCTTTCTGCAGACCCTTGAAACTGTTCATGTTTTTAATTTCTGTCTTAACGCCCAGCTTCTTTTCGCCTCTGGGCCTGATCGATATGTTTGCATCGCAGCGCAGACTGCCTTCTTCCATATTGCAGTCGCAGATCTGAAGATACTCAAGAATCTGCTTTATTCCTGCAAGGTACGCATGAGCCTCTGCAGGGCTGCGCATATCGGGCTCGCTGACAATCTCGATAAGCGGAGTTCCGCACCGATTGACATCGAAGAGTGAGTCGGGGTCAAGATCATGCACCAGTTTACCGGCATCCTCCTCAAGATGAATGCGGGTCAGTTTGATCATTCTTTCCTGGCCGTCAACAAAAACCCTGATAGATCCGCCCTCACATACCGGCATATCATACTGGGAGATCTGATATCCCTTGGGAAGATCGGGATAGAAATAGTTTTTGCGGGCAAAAATTGACTTTTGGGCTATTTTACATCCCATGGCAAGCCCCATCTTCACCGCCATCTCAACTGCCCTGCGGTTAAGCACAGGAAGAGATCCGGGAAGACCCAGACAGACGGGACATCCGTGAGTATTGGGCGGGGCACCGAATTTAGACGCGCAACCGCAAAACAGCTTTGTTTCAGTAAGAAGCTGAGCATGCACTTCAAGACCTATTACTATTTCGTATTCCAAAAATGTGTCCCTTCTACTTCGTATCAAACCGCAGTTATTTTTCGACAACTCTGTAATTGAGATCTGTGTTTTTCAGAGAATCCGCTGCAAACTTTTCGGCAGCCTCTTTTGTTAGGAATGTGCCTATTCTCACTCTGTAAAAAATCTGTTCCCCGAGAGTTACCGGTAGAACCGATACATCGCCGTATTTTTTTGCCAGTTTTTTTTGTAAATTAGCCGCGTTCTCAGCTGAACCAAAAGCGCCGATCTGAAGCGTGAAAGCTTCAGCAGGGGGCGTTTTGCTGCTGTCCGGTGCTGAAGGTAGGCTTTTTTCTTCGGCGGGAGCGGCAGTATCGGCCTTAAAAATCCGGGCACCTGTAGAGAGCTGGAGAAGATCTTTTTCAAGGAGATGCTGCCTCAGGGGCTCAAGCTGCTCTCTGTAAAGCTTTACCTTGTCAGTCATCTCCAGTCTTACGGCACATTCCAGTTTGCCGGCAAGAGATGCAACAGTCCAGGGGTGTTCAGGATCGGTACTGCCGGTTTTTAAAAAGGAATTATAAGCATTCAGGTAATCACCCTTTTTCAATTGTAACAACCCCATGTAGTATTGGGCCATTTGCGAGTGCTCATCACCATATTCAAGCGACAGTGTATGCCAGAGGGATTGAGCCGCGTCTGTATCACCGGAAGCCATGGAAGCCAGTGCCCAGAGGTGACGGTAAACGGGATTGCTGCTTTCTTTTGCAGCATTGCGGTACGATTCAACTGCCCGTGAATACTCCTTTGATGCATAGGAGAGATCTCCCAGTCGGCGCCAGGCCTCGGCCCTGATCGAGTCTGGAAAACCCTTCCCATCAGCCAGTTCTTTATAAAGGATTGCCGCGGTTGAACAGGACGCTGTGCCGGCAAAGGCCATTTTTAGAGCCGGATCAGCTGGTTTTTTCCTGAAAGCATCCTCTGCCAGGGTTCTGGAATCTTCGGCCGCGGTTACTGAAATGGAGATGATCAATCCCGCGAATAGAAGCACAGGTAATCGGCAAAGGATCACAGATTCTCTCCCTCAGGAGCTTTCGGGGTCTCTTCTGCTGTTTCCGGTATTCTCTGATAGTTTTCAAGTTCTGAACGTGTTGTCTCGAGCTCTTTTTCCAGATCACGGATCTGTTTCCCTTTGCGGTGGATCTGGGATCTGAGCCGTACATAGTTGTAAACCAATGACCCCAGACCTATGAACAAGCCCGCGCCAAAAGCACCTGCTACATAAACATAAATAGGAACCGGCGGGGTCTTGTATGTAAAAACCATTGCCGAGACCAGAGCTTTAAACGGTTCCTGGGTGAAGGTAAAGATAAGAACCCAGGCAAACAGAAATGCCGCCAGAAAAATAACCAGCCATTTGATTGTTCCCATCAGGGGATCCTTTCGCAAATCAGTGTCATTCCGCTGCTTTTTGCAGCCTGAACATTTAAAATCATTCCTGCCTCTGCCTTCTCGCAAGATAGCAGTACCCTTTTACAGCCCTTGTCATGACCCATCCAGAGCTGGTCCCGTTTTTCCTGTCGACCTGTGATAAGCAGCTCCAGTTGTTTTCCGACATTATTCTCATAAATTTTTCTGGTAATGCCGGTTTGAAGCTCAATGAGTCTGTTTAACCGTGAGAGTTTCTCCTGCCTGGGGATATCATCGTTCATCGATGCCGCCTCAGTTCCCTCTCTGGATGAGTAAGCGAACATAAATGCATTTGTAAAACAGGCCCTGGATACAAGTGAGATAGTATCCCTGAATTCCTGTTCTGTTTCTGAGGGAAACCCGACCATGATATCTGTGGTGATATCGGCATCGGGGAGGTATCTGCGGATCATGTCGATTTTCTGCAGATATTGATCCGATGTATACCGCCGGTTCATCATCTGTAAAACTCTGTCTGAGCCGGCCTGAACCGGAAGATGCACATGGCGGCAGATTTTGGGCAGAGAAGCCATAGTTGAAATAAGCTTCTCACTGCAGTCTTTGGGGTGAGATGTAGTGAAGCGGATCCTCTCGAGCCCGTCTATGCAATGAACTCGTCTGAGCAGATCCGGGAAATCGGTTCCATTGTCATTGTAGGAATTGACATTCTGGCCCAGAAACGTGATCTCCTTTACACCCCTGCTGATTTTTCTGTGTACTGCTTTTTCTAATAAATCAACCGGTATTGATTTTTCATGTCCGCGCACATAGGGAACGATACAGTATGAGCAGTAATTATCGCAGCCGCGCATTATGGAAACAAAATCGGATACTCCATATTTCTGCTCTCCGGGCACAGTCAAGGAATGCATTTGCAGGGCGCTATCGACAATTGTTTCGAGATTGTCGATCTCTTTGGCGCCAATCACTCTGTCTACTGCCGGTATCAGCTCAATAATCTTATCACCCATTCTCTGAGCCATGCATCCGGTCACCCACAGAAACGCGGTATCTTTTTTAATGGCAGAAAGTTCCCGTATCCTGGCCAGAGCACGTGTTTCCGCATGCTCACGAACACTGCATGTATTTACAACCAGAAGATCGGCCTCTCTGGGGCCCGATGCGGCGGAGCACCCCCGTTCAATTAAAAGCGACCGGAGATCATCGGAATCCGCCACGTTCATCTGGCATCCGAAGGTCTGGAAAAAGAAGGTTTGCATAGTGTTCTGCCGTTATCGGTTAAAAAGAGGAAAAATACCTCATGCAGGCTGTGTAGTCTAACAATACCGGTAATACCATACTTATGCACCCGGATGATTAATCAAAATGATCCGGGGGGTAATTACGGCTTTCAGGGTATCTCCAAATATTCAATTTTCAAGCGAAGGGGGGGAGTTTTTTCACACAACCTGCCGTAGGGTAAAATGAACTCCTGAGGTATCCTTTTTTTAAAATAAAAAAAGCAGGAGCCTATAAATGAACCCCTGCAGACACTCTTACCTCGAACCCTTTCTATTCCTAATCCTTCTTAACTTTCTACTCTTAACTTCTTATCTTTCGACTTGTGACTTGTGACTTGCAACTTGCAACTTGTGACTTGTGAGACGTCCTGCCGGACGTCTCTACAGGAACGTGACTTACCCGCACTTTGAAAAGCCGCAGGTCTTGCAGACTGCGCATCCGCCCTCAGTCTCCATTATGCCGCCGCATTCAGGGCACTGGGGGCAATATCCCATATCGAGGCTGGTGAAGGTGATCTGGTTCTGCTGCTGGCCGCCCTGGAGCTCATTTATTCCCTTCTCGAGAATCCTTCCGATTGCATCTGCACAGGATAGAATCATCTCTCCTTCGTGCCATGTGGGAATGGGACAGCGGATACCTCTGAGCTGTTCAAGGATCGCCTTGGGATCGACTCCTGCGCGTAAAGCAAGTGACACAAGCCGGGAAACGGCTTCTGCATTGGATGCCGCACAGCCACCCGATTTACCCATCTGTGTGAATACTTCACAGAATCCGAAATTGTCGGAGTTAATATTCACATAGAGAGTTCCACAGCCGGTCTTGGTCTTGTAGGTTCTTCCATGTGTCACTGATGGACGGGGTCTGGGATGAATGGTGCCGGTAAAGTAGGAGCCATCAGCTGTTGTGTGGCTTGCTGAGGACCCGCCTCCGGTTCCGGTGGTAATGACCTGATTCTGGCGGGATCCATCCCGGTAGACAGTTACACCTTTACAGTTAAGATCGAATGCCTGTCTGAATACATCCTCTACATCTGCAACTGTGGCATCATGACGGAAATTGACTGTCTTTGAGACAGCGTTGTCGGTATACTTCTGAAACGCCGCCTGAAGAATGATATGCCATCTGGGCTCTATATCGTGGGATGTGACAAAAATATCCCTGATTCGCTTGGGAATCCCGTAGACTTTATTGAGACTGCCTGTATCGGCAACCATTTTCATGAGCTCTTCTGAGAAGAAGCCCTCTTCCTGGGCGATGCGTTTGAACGACGGATGCACTTCAAGAAGACGCTTTCCGTCAAGTACGTTCTTTTCATAAACGATTGCAAAGAGAGGCTCGATCCCGCTTGCACATCCGGCAATCATGCTGATAGTGCCGGTGGGGGCTATAGTGGTTACTGTGGCGTTTCTGACCTGCAGCCCGCCATCTTTTGCCTCTTTGTCAAAAATCGATCCTTTAAAGTTGGGGAAAACCCCTCTTTCTCTGGCCAGAAAAGCACTTACCTTCCGCCCCTCTTCCTGAACGAATTTCATGATCTCCTCGGCAAGACTGGCAGCCGCATGAGAGTTGTAGGCAATGCCGAATTCAATCAGCATATCTGCAAATCCCATAACGCCAAGGCCGATCTTGCGGTTTGATTTGGTCAGCCTTTCAATCTCGGGAAGGGGGTACTTGTTCACCTCAATAACATTGTCAAGAAAACGCACAGCGGTTCTGACAGTATTTCCAAGCTTGAAATAGTTTACTTCTTTTTTACCGGCATTTTCAGAGATCATGTGAGCGAGATTTATAGACCCAAGATTGCATGATTCATAGGGCAGAAGGGGCTGTTCGCCACAGGGGTTTGTGCTTTCGACCCGTCCTATATGGGGAGTAGGGTTATTGGCATTAATCTTATCGATATAAACCAATCCCGGTTCACCGTTTTTCCAGGCCAGTTCCACTATGCGCTTGAAAACCTTCGATGCTTTCTGGCGACCCACAATTTCGCCTGTCCGGGGGTTACGCAGCGGATACTCTTCATCCCTTTTCAAGGCTTCCATGAATTCATCGGTGATAGCAACCGAGATATTGAAATTAGACAAAACGCCATCTTTTGATTTCATCTCAATAAAATCGAGGATTTCAGGATGAGAGCAGTTGAGGATACCCATGTTGGCTCCACGTCTGGTTCCCCCCTGCTTCACCGTTTCTGTGGCGATATCAAAGACCCTCATGAAAGAGAGCGGTCCTGAGGAGATCCCTTTTGTGGACTTTACCCTGTCATTTTTAGGACGGATATTTGAAAAGGAGAATCCGGTACCGCCGCCGCTTTTATGAATAAGCGCGGTGTATTTAACCGCATTAAAGATATCCTCCATGGAATCACCCACCGGAAGTACAAAACAGGCTGAGAGCTGCTGGAGTTCTCTGCCGGCATTCATAAGGGTAGGAGAGTTGGGAAGAAAATCGAGATCCACCATCATATTGTAAAATTTCTCAGTCCAGACTTCAGGGGAACTTTCTATACCAAATAGTTTCTCCGCACCAGCAATATTTTCAGCAACACGGAAAAACATCTCTTCCGGAGTTTCAATAATCTTGCCGTTTTCATCTTTCTTGAGGTACCGTTTTTCCAGTACTGTGCGAGCATTGTCGCTCAGTGCGGCTTTTTTCTTTGTCAATCTATCCTTGAGTGATTCCTGTGTGCTGTTCTCTGGCATACCGTCTCTTTCATCTAATGATGCCGATTTGGCCGTTTTGGTCTCGGCTGTAGTATTAGTGGTGACCATGGGGGTAAAACTCCTTTATATACGATTTTTGGCGTAATTTAGTAACAGTGTTGTATTTCTAACTTAAGCACCCGGTGAAGTGTGAATTGCACTTATCCTGGCACTGCAAGGCCTGAAATGCAATTTGTCTCTTCCCGGATGTATTAGTCTGGTAATAAACGGGATATTCGTTGAAACAGAACTAAATATAGGGTCAAGGCCGTACGTAGTCAAGAGTAAAATTCAGAAATTTCCACAACATACGGTATTCTGTAATGTAAAGTATCCAAGGGATTGCGTATTTCGTTTACAAGGAGTTCGCTTAACCCAATGGTTTCTTTGAGGTTACAAAGATGCCCGAAAAAGATTTAGCCGGAATTGATGAAATAAAAAGTATTTTAGGATGGTTTATCACAGGAGGAATTTACAAAATGGCAACTCTGATAGAACTCTCCAGGATTAAGGATCTGCGCAACAGAATAGATAACCTCCGGGGGTATCTTTGAAGTTGATACACTGAGGCAGCGCATAAGTACCCTGGAATCCCGGGCAGCGGAGTCTGAATTCTGGGATGATCCCAAAGCTGCACATGCAGTACTGAAAGAGATCAAAGATGCAAAACGTATCCTTGAGCCCTGGGAAAAGGCATTTCGCGATGGTGAAGAGCTGGAACAGTTTTATCAGATGGCAACCGAAGAGGGTGATGAAAATACTCTGGAGGAGCTAAACGGCCAGGCTGAAAATCTCGAGAAGCAGATTGCCCATATAGAATTCATACGAAAACTCAGCGGTGAAGATGATGACTCTCCGGGAATTTTAACCATTCACAGCGGCGCCGGTGGAACTGAATCGTGTGACTGGACCGAGATGCTCTATCGAATGTATACCAGATGGATCGAGCGGCGAGGATATACAGTCAATATCATCGATTACCAGCCCGGTGATGAAGCCGGGTTGAAGAGTGTTACCATGGAGGTGCAGGGGGAATATGTCTACGGGCACCTTAAAGCGGAATCAGGTGTTCACCGTCTGGTAAGAATATCTCCTTTTGATTCCAATGCACGCCGCCATACCTCATTTGCATCTGTCTATGCCTATCCTATTGCCGAGGAAGTTGATGATTTTGAAATTGATGAGAAGGATATCAGAATAGACACTTACCGGGCAAGCGGTGCGGGCGGTCAGCACATCAATAAAACCGACAGCGCCGTGAGAATGACCCACATCCCGACAAATATTGTTGTAGCCTGTCAAAACGAACGTTCACAGATTAAGAACAGGGCAACAGCGCTGCGGCTCCTCAAGGCCAGGGTACGCCAGCACTATAAGGATATAGAGGAAAAGGAAAAACAGTCCAAAATGGCCGAAAAAAAGAAAATTGAATGGGGAAGCCAGATCAGGTCTTATGTTCTGCACCCCTATAACCTTGTCAAGGATCACCGCACCGATGTGGAAACATCGAATACTCAGGCGGTTCTTGATGGAGATATAGATGCCTTTATCGAGGCTTACCTTCTCAGCTTTTAATCTTTCAGGAGATCCAAAATTCCCGGAACAGATAATTTCATGACTATCGAATGCGGGCGCTGTGCCACATGCTGCAGCGTGCCGGTTGTGCCTGTAAGCTTGAGCGATGTCCAGCGGCTCTGCGAGGCGCTTGACGTTCCTGCCAGAAAGATAATCCGTTTCTACAATGAAATAGAGATGGAGTTTGATCCTGAGGCGGATCTCTGGGTCAGGCTCAAATCCGGAAAGCTTGCAATGGGGCTGAGAAAACGCAACTCAAGATGCATCTTTCTGAATAAAAACAATCTCTGTTCGGTTTATAGGTGCAGACCGATGACCTGCCGCACTTTCCCGTATATAGTAGAGTTTGATGATGACGATAATGTATGTAAAGTCTCGTTAAACAAGATAGTCGACTGCAAGTGTGTGCGTAAAATAAGATCTGCTCTGGAGAGTGTCATAAACGATGTCAGAATGGAACTGTCGGAGGATGATTTCTATTACGATAAGGTGCTGGAATGGAACAGCAGCAGAGCCGGCGGTACCATCGATGAGTTTCTGAAATTTATCGGGTTGACATTTTAATTTTGCCTCTGGTAGAGGCGTCCGGCCGGACGCCTCTACCGGCCGGGGCATTCGCCCCAAACCGTCATTGAAAATACCCGTGCAATTCCCCCGGCAGCCTGTGGTAATCGATCTTCATTGCCTCTTGAGGCAGAGCTCTGGAATTTTTGGTGTTCCAGAAAAGAGAGCTTCCGCCATTCCTCTCATCCGATACGCTGTCAAGGAAAGCCGCAAAAACCTTCCCCGTGTATACACCGTCCAGTTTTATCGAATCGACCCTTGACATAAGCTCAATTCCTTTCTGAGCCTCTTTTGTGACAATACCGTACCCCGCGCCAAGATACCCGTCTTCAATAAAAAAATCACTTTCATCTATTTGACATATCGGGAAGCTGCTGTCTGCATCGTGAAGCAGTCGGTTGGTATCATCCAGAAGAGTAAAAAACTTTTTCCGGTCCGCAACATAGGAAGGTACAACGCGCACAGCAGCAAGGCTGCATGGGAGCCCAGCCGCCTTTATTCCAAGAGCCAGACCCGCGGCAGTGCCCATGGTGCCAAGGGCAACAAAAATTCTCTCAGGGCAGCTGAACTCTCCGGATGAAATCTGATCCCTGAGTTCAAAGGCTGCATTTACATATCCGACAACTCCTTCCACCGAAGAACCTCCGGGGGGAATGATGAAAGGTGCCCGGCCGTCCTTTTCTGTATAATACTCTATTATCGATCGGGTTGAACCGAGGTGCTCCTCGTAGGTTTTGTCGTGATGAATCGTTGCGCCGCAATAATAATCGGCAAGCAGATTTTCGGCGACGGCCTTCGATTTTTCCTGCGCAAAAAGCATCAGGTCAGCTTTCAGTCCACACTGTGCAGCGTACATCGCCACCGCAAGGCAGTGGTTTGACCCTGCAGCTCCGGAGGTGATCACCCTTACTGCTCCCTCTGAGATGGCTTTTGCAAGCACAAACTCAAGTTTCCGGATCTTATTGCCCCCGTAAAGAGCCCCGCTCAAGTCATCCCGCTTGATAAAAACATCTCTTCTGTTAAGCTCTCTTTCAAGACCTTTCAGGTGTTGAACAGGGGTTGGAAGATCGGCCAGGGAAATATAGGACAATGAACCTGCTATTCCGGGAAACTGTTTTAATAACGGAATCAAAAGAACTCCTTTGCATTAAATAAAATAACAGTAATTTTCATGAACGGTAGAAAGGAAGCCACTTCGTCCCCAAAGGAACTGTGCTATTACCAAAAGTACGATTTTAAATTTTTAAACTCCTCTTTTTCCGCTGACTGCCATTATATTAATAGTTAGTGTACATCAATTTAATTCAGAACTGTTCCGGAGGATAGTAAATGAAGGGTATATTAATAATCAGTTTTACTGTGCTCTGCTTAACTCTGCCACTGGCCTCCTGCAGTTCATCGAAGGCTACGGGATTACAGAGTTTTACCCCTGTTGCTGTTGATATGCAAAGAATTGATCAGAAAGATTATGCAGAGATAGTCGATATTGTTAATAAAAACTATGCCGACTCTGAGCACTCATATGGAAACGCTTCTGTTCTTAAAGAAGAGGCGCCTTTTATCTACCTGCGGGTATTTTCAGTTTTTGAAGATGGTGCATGTTACAGAATTTCTATAGACCGGCACCGGAGCAAGATTGTGAATATTCAGCCTGATTGCTCTATTGCAGTTGAGTAGTCTTACGGCTTGCTGCAGAAAATCTGATTGAATATTTCTTATAAAGTTCAGACACTGAGAGAAAAATTCGGGAACTCCTTTTTTCAGGATGGGGTAATCGTGAGGTGTTGATGCTGCGGCATCGGGATCGCTGGTCGCGATCAGCGACGGGATCTTTCCAAAATGGAATTCAGCCTTCTGTAGCAGCTCCACACCATTCATCCCGGGCATCTGGTAGTCGGTGATAATAATGGATGGGGGAGCGATTCTCATGCGCTCAAGTGCTTTTAAGGGGCACTCAAAGAGTTCAATCTCCCTGATTCCGGCTAATTCCAGGTGATGATTCAACCATCCAAGGCTAATTCTGAGATCATCTATGAGAAATATTCTGTTTTCCATTCAAATACTCCCTGATACGGCCCAAAATTATGCAGCTTCGTATATTGTACAACGGCTGCAGTTCTCTGTCCAGCCCGCTCAACTCCCGGGGGACGGGGCAGACTTATTACGGGATAATCCGGGATATATCATCGGAAAAGTATAAATCAATAAATAAAATTCTTGCTGAAAACGGTTTTGGATTCCTTGGTGTAAATATCAGGCGTAAAATCGGGATTACTACTTGTATATTCATGGCTGCGGTTCAAACTGTATGAGTCATAAAAAAGGCCTGATTTTATTCATGTTGGTTGGATGTTTTGAAATCGAAAGAGAATTGTTTCATAGTTTCCTTTTTTCCAATGTATATTATGTTAACTTTTTCGGGTGATGAATTGTCAAGTACTTTAGAGAAGAATCCAGAAATATAGAGAACCATTCCACTCCCCGGAGGGCATCATGACATCTGTATACGAGTATTTCGATTACCGAAAACTGCTTAAGGATCTCTTTGATGAACAGAAAAAACAGAACCGTTTTTTTTCATATCGGGTACTTGCAGATATGGTCGGTTTTACTTCGGCCGGGTTCTTCACTAAAATCCTTCAGGGTGCAGTAAATATCTCTCCTCAGAAAGCTATCGCCTTTGCAAAGGCCTTTCACCTGACCAAGCTTGAAGCAAGGTATTTCGAGACTCTGGTAGCTTTCAATCAGGCCGGAACCCATGAAGAGCGCAGGTACTACCTTGAGCAGCTTGTCGCTACCCGCCAGGCCAAGTTGAAGAATCTGACCGCTGAAGAATACGAACTTTTCAGCGAATGGTACTTTGTTGTTATCAGTGAGATACTTGAATTCTACCCCTTTAATGGAAACTATAAAGAACTGGGCAACATGCTTCAGCCTGCGGTTTCCGCTACAGATGTTAAAAAAGCTATTGAAACACTGGAAGAGCTGAAACTTATCCGGAAGAGAAGTGACGGGTACTACGAACGGACCGGTGAAGTGCTAAGCGCTGCCGATTCCTGGAAGGGTGTGGCTATTACAAACTACCAGCTCAACTCTTCGGATCTGGCCAAAGATGCCATACAGAATGTTCCAAAAGAGGCCAGAGAGATCTCTGTTCTTACCCTGAATGTATCACAAACAACTTTTGAGGAAATCCGCAACCGGCTCAAAGATCTCAGACGGGAGCTTATGGAGCTGGCAGCTAAAGAACCCCTTGCCGACAGGACCTATCAGGTAAACCTTCAGCTTTTTCCTGTTACAAAGCCCTATAATCGTGCTATCGGGGCCGGTGAAATGCTTGTAAAGGGCAGGAGGGGAAGGAAACCCCTTGGGCTGAAGGATGTTCCTGAGAGTGAAAAGATGGTCCTTCAGAATTAAGTGTACCTCTAAAGACTTTCACAAATCGCAGATGCTCCACCAGTGTGGTGCACCTGCGATTTTTGAAAGCCTTTCTGCAACAAGGTCTAAACGCACTTTGTCTTTTCCAGGATGCATAGGTCAAGTATTAAAGAGGGTACCGGATATCAGGTATCCTCTTTTTAGGCAGCTGAAGAGGAAGACTCTGTTTCCAGATCTTTTTTCCGGATTTTCCCGCTGTTTGATTTAGGAAGAGAATCGCGGATTTCGACCATTTTTGGAACTCTTGAGTGCTCAAGCCTCTGTTTGCAGAAATCAAGGATCTGCTGTACGCTGAGATCTGAACCCTTCTTGACAGCCACAAATGCTTTCATGGCCAGTCCCAGAATCGGATCGGGGACCCCTATCACAGCGGCTTCACTTACACCGGAGATTTCATAGAGCACATCCTCAATTTCCCTGGGGCTTATCCTCTCTGCGCCGCTTTTTATCATGTCGTCTTTGCGGGATACAAAATAGAGAAACCCCTCTTCATCCATCTTGAAAAGATCTCTGCTTAAAAGCACTTTCTCACCGGGATAGATTCCCTGTTTTAGAACCGCAGAGGTTTCCTCTTCCCTGTTCCAGTACCCTTTCATCACATGAGCTCCCCTGATCACCAGCTCCCCCACGGTCCAGGGTTCGGTTATCTTATTCCCCGATTCATCGATAAGCCACGTTTCGGTGTTAGGTATTGCTTTACCGACCGACAGAGGGCGGCGACTCAGTTCAGAGGGAGGCAGGTATGAGACCCGTTTGCACTCTGTCAACCCGTACATTGAATAGATGCTGGCATTTCTGAAAGCCTTCCCAAGATCCCTGATATGAGAGGGTGGAAGCGCCTGACCGGTATTTGTGATATAGCGTACAGATGAAAAATCGTACTTCCCGATATCCTGAAGCTGCAGGAGAAGAGCGGCCATTGCAGGCACTATAGGAAGCCCGGTCACTTTTTCATTGATTATACGCCCGATAGCCTGGTAGGGGAAGACAAATGCTTTTTCGAGTAGAACCGTACCACCAATCAGGACACTCATGAGAACCTGGTAGAGTCCATAATCAAATGAAAGGGGGAGATAGTTAAGGATGATATCCCGGGGGCTGTTCTCCAGGTACTGGGTGATAGAGCGTGCGGCTGTAACCATATTGACATGTGTCAACATGACGCCTTTAGGGTCGCCACTTGATCCGGAAGTGTACATCAACGATGCAAGATCGATATCGATACAGGCACGTGGCGGCTCGTTTCCGCAGGAATTTTCAAGAAAATCTTCGAACGAAACAGTATGCACACCACCTGAGTCATGGAGCGCAGAACCCATATTCCGAGTGCACTTTTGGTAGTCTGTAACCATCATGAGTTTCAGGTCGGGGCAGATGACATTTCCACTTGTGATCTGCTGTGCACCGGTCGGGTCGGTTATAAGAGCCCATACCTGACAGTCACGAAGAATATAGGAGAGTTTCTTACTTTTCACCTGTGGATTAATAACCAGAAACACACCCCCGGCTTTCAGGATCCCGAAAATTGATATCACAGATTCGGTTGAGTTCTCAAGATATATTGCAACCCGTCCCTGACGAACCAGGCCGCTTGAGATGAGCCCGTTTGCGAGGCTGCATGCGGATCTGTTGAGCGACTGATAGTCGGTTCTGCGGCCTGCATTGACAACCGCGGTTTTTTGGGGAAAACGTTGGGCACTCCGAGTAAGAAAATCGCCAAGAAGCATACCTTCTCCTCCTGAATTGAGCTCAAGAGAAAATCCAATCTCAAAGAGTATGCCAAGGTCAGCGTTAACCGTTAAGCGTTCAAGGTTCACCGTTTGCCAAATGCGGTTTGCATGGCGGTTGTGGGTATTGTTGGGGTTGTGGTTTCGGTGTGGTTCCGGTAGAGACGTCCGGCCTGACGTCTCTACGACCCCGTTCCCGCCCCCCGTTCCGCATCCCCGTCAACGGTTTCCCGTTCTAAAACCCCGTACCCGTCCATGTCAGGTACTATTTTTTCATAAAGAAATTCCAAATATCCAAATCCTTTGAGTGAGGTTAACATTGAATAATCCAGTGATTCTCTACATGATTATCGGTCTTACAGCCGGCATGGCGTCGGGATTTTTTGGTATAGGGGGAGGAATAATAGTCGTTCCGGCCCTGGTTTACCTTGCAGGATTCAACCATCTGACGGCAACCGGGACCAGTCTTGCGGTTTTTCTTTTCCCCGTAGGATTGGCTGGCGCTCTGGCGTATCATCGTCATGGAAACGTCAATTTGAAGGCAGCGGTCATAATTGCCTTCTGTATCTTTATCTCAGCATATGTAAGTGCCAGAATCGCAATAAAACTAAACACTCTTTACATTAAACTGAGCTTTGGGATATTTATCATATTAGTTGGAATTTATATAGTCTGGGGAGCGATTCATCAGATGAGCAGGTAATTCGTTCAGCGTTCACCGTTCAACCAAGCATGGAACTCTTGAACCCCTGAACTCTCTGACCCCTCTTAACCCACTTAACCACTTAACCTCTGAACCTCTGAACGCTGAACGCAAAACTTGGCTCAAACCTTGCACTCTTAATTAAGTGCCATCCTGAAATATTGCAAGAAACAGAGGAGGAGTTGTGCGAAATACACTTTTATTCACGATGATTGTTCTATTTTCACTGAATGCTTTCAGTCAGAACCAAGCCAAGGCTGAGCTTAAAGATAAGCAGGACAGTCTCAGCTATATAATCGGGCGTGATGTCGGTTCGCAGCTTGAGGATTTTGGAACCGATATCAGAATGCCTGCCTTTACCGCTGGAATGAACCAGGCCATGACCGGGGCTCCTTCGGTTGTCGATTCTGCGGCGGCCGATTCGCTCAGAAGGAGTTTTGCGGAAAATGTACAGAAAAAGATGCAGCAGGAGCAGGCGGAATTAGCAGAAAAAAATAAGAAGGAAAGCGATACTTTTCTCTCAAACAACAAAAAACAAAAAGGTGTCAAGGTGACCAGCAGCGGCCTGCAATATAAAGTGATCGAGAAAGGCAGCGGCCCTAAACCAACTACCACCGACTCAGTCAAGGTATCCTATAAAGGCATGCTTACAGACAGCACAGTCTTTGACAGTACCTCCAGTGATCAGGCAACTTTAGACCTTCAGCGTACGATTCCCGGAATCGCGGAGGGAATCCAGCTTATGAGCGAAGGGGCCATGTACCGTTTCTTTGTACCACCGGATCTTGCTTACGGTGCCACTGGTGCTCCGCCGGTTATCCCTCCAAATTCTGTCCTTATCTTTGATATCACCCTTCAGCAGATACTGGGAAAGGAGAAAAATGCATCCCAGATAAGCCGATAATTCTGAAGCCGCAAATCTTATTGCAGGTGATTGTACTGTTTTCGCTGCTTATCCTCATGAAAAAGATAGGCGGCTTTTTTCTAAAACTGATCCGCACTTTTAACTCTGGAAAGAAATTGCTACAGATTGTACTATTATCCTAAAAGTCGCAGTTGGGAAGAACAATAAACCGTAAGATGTTGAGATGATACGGCTTGAAGGCATCGCTCAACAGATTACGATTTTTTGCCTCATCCAACTGCGATTTTTAGGATTATCTTTCCGGAGGTTTTCCATTAAGCTTGCTTTTTTAAATCAGAATTTGCTGGTCCAGCGGGAACTGGCCTCGGCTCTCAAACGTGTACCGGGCCTGCAGCTGGTTAATATTGAAATCGCTTCTCATCCCGACTCGCAGGCTGCTTTTAAACTGATAGATTTCCTCGATAAAGAGCCCTGTGCGATTCTCCTCACTGTGAATGAATGGGGACTTGACAGCGAGGGAATCCTTCATGACTATCTGCAGAAAAAATGCTCGCTTCATGTTAACTGGTTTGTAGATGATCCGGTATTTGACGAAATGATGCTCAGGAAAAAATTCAGGCCCTCGGCGATGCGCATCGATTTTGTATCCGACAGGGGCTATATCCCTTCCATGATAGAAAAAGAATACAACCCCAAATTCCTTCCTCTGGGCACGGATCCTTCTATTTTTTTTCCTCCTGAAGAGGGGCAGAATAAAGAATATGAAATGGTGTTTGTGGGAAACTCTTACCGGGCCCAGATTGATAGATATCTGGAAAAAGTTGAAGAATTTTTCGATGGACTGATACCGCTTCTGACAGGAGTTGTAAGATCTTACCAGATGAATGTGGGGTATGATGTTGAAAAGGATATCAGAACCAAGATAAAAGATGTCCCGCTTCCTTCCGGCCTTCACGGAGAAAAAGCGGTTTTCATTGCAAAACAGGTTGCAAGTTATCTGCAGAGAAAAGATCTGATTGTTTCCCTTGTGAAAAGATATCCCGGCTTTACCGTTTTCGGTGATGATGGATGGCTGGTCGATATTCCAGCACAAAGGCTCAAAAGGGCATCTTATTATGATGGGCTGGCTGATGTTTACAGGAAATCGGAGATTGTGATAGATGTGAATCGGGTGGTTATTCGTGATGGATTCACACAGAGAATCTTTGATGCGCTTGCCTGCAGGAGTTTTGTGATAACAAGCTCTAAGCCCGCAGTTCATGAATTCTTTTGTACTTCAGGACCATGTCAGGAGGTTGCTGCATTCAGAAACATTAATGATCTTACCAGGCAGATCGATTATTATCTTGAGCATCGTGGAGAGATGGCCCAAATAGCGGTCCGGGGATATCAAAAGACACTTTCGTTACACACGTACGATCACAGGGTAAGGCAGATGCTCTCTTTTTCCTCTTCCTATTTGAAAAACCTTAAGGCCGGGAAATCAGCAGCATTTTGATCTTGTCATCCTCAGACCCTGCTAAGGATGAGCTGTTTGGTTTTTTAATCTTCCGGTGGCAGAAAAATTAAAGGGTACCTCTAAATATTCAGTTTTCAAGCGAGGCCGAGCGAGAATTCGCTGCGCCAGGCGCTCGAAAGAGGCGAATCCGCTGTGATTCGTCGATTGAGAGCAACGAAGCGCAGTAGAATTCGCAGCCGGCCGCAGCGGAAAATGAATTTTTAGAGGTGCCCTAAAGAAAATCACACCACTCATGGTGAGCCGGGTCGAACCATGAGTGGTCTGTCATTTATGGTACATCATTTTTGCTCTTAATTAAAATGGTGTTCTCATAATTCATTTATATTTTCCTGAAAATCAAACAGGTACAATTATGCCCGATTCTGTCTTTTACTACGGCAGCGATCTCTCACCATCTGAGCCGATTTTTTTAAAAGCCGGCCCTTTGAGCCTCTTTTATAACGATGGAATGATACGGTCGATCAGGTTTGGGGAGCACGAGATTGTCCGCAGGGTGTACATGGCACTGAGAGATCAATACTGGAACACTATTCCCTTTCAGATCACTCCTGTTGTTTCTTTAATTGAGGATTCCTCTTTTGAGATCTCGTTTGAGGCACTTCACAAAAAAAGAGAGATACATTTTAAATGGATTGGCAGAGTAACTGGCGATCCTGACGGGAATATCCGCTTTGAGATGAAAGGGGAAGCGCTTTGTGAATTTCAACATAACAGGATTGGATTATGTGTTCTTCATCCGCTTGAACTTTGTGCAGGACGGTCCTGTACAATTGAAAAAGTAAATGGTGATATAGTCGAGAAAACTTTTCCGGTATTTATAAGCCCCTTCCAGCCATTTACCGATTTGCGTTCAATAAGCTACGGGGTACCTCCGGCAGCTAAAACTGTTATCCGCTTTGAGGGTGATACATTTGAGATGGAGGACCAGAGGAACTGGACAGATGCATCTTTCAAGACCTATTCGACCCATCACTCGATCCCCATTCCGGCAAGTGTGGAAAAGGGAACTGTTATTGAGCAGTCTGTCACGATTTCCCTCTGCACATCTGAACATGTGGAAGAATCTCCTCCGAAAGCTATTGAAATAAAAGTACCACAACCCGATCGTCACAGCCGATACATTCCCGGCACAGGAGTAGTATATGTCAAAAATGTCACTCCTAAAGCCGCGGAGCTGCTTCATGCTCTCAATCTTTCGCACTTGAGGATCAACATAGACTGTGACAGTGAATTCCTTGTAGAGGAGATGGAATCGGCGGCCGGTGCCTGCAGTCATCTTGGGTTTCCGGCAGAACTGGCGCTATACTTTACATCCAATTACATGGAAGAACTCCGTATGATGCGGCAGGTGCTCAGGACTTCCCAGATCCCTGTCCGCAGGTTTCTCATTTATAGAAAAGACTTTAAAGTTACACCCGTTGAGACAGTTGCCGCGGCGGTCACTGCGCTTCAGTCCTACGCGCCGTCTGCTCAGATTGGTTCCGGTACAGATTCTTATTTTGTAGAGGTTAACCGCAGCCATCCCGATACCGGATTGCTGGATTTTCTGTGCTACTCGGCAAACCCGCAGGTTCATACGACTGATAATGCGGCTGTTATGGAGAATTTGCCCGGACTCGCTGAAACACTAAGAACGGCATCGCTTTTTCAGGGCAAGGCGCATTTATCGATCAGTCCAATAACTCTATACCCCCGAAAAAAACCTGACCTTCCGATGAAAGCTGGAGGTGCAGATCCCCGCCAGAAAGGACTTTTCTGTGCAGCATGGACCCTTGGAAGTTTAATGTACTGTATTGAGGGCTCAGCGGCGAGTCTGACCTATTTTGAATCTACAGGACCTGCAGGGCTTATGCCCTCAGATGGCAGTTCCGTGTACCCGGTCTATCATGTACTCGCGGCTGCAGGTGAGCTTGCTGGAGCCACGGCCCAAAGCTGTATCTGCAATGATCTCTCGAGAGTAGCCTGTTTTGTATGTTACAAGGGAATTTCTTTGTATCTTTTTATCGCGAACCTGACAGAATCTCCTCTGCAGGTAACTGTTTTTGATCTTCCGGCCACAATTAATCTGCTCAGACTTGATGAGACGACATTTGAGGAGGCAACCCGTTTCCCTCAGCTATGGCGATGCAAAAAAGGCGAAGTACGGACATCGACAGGCCCGTTTCATGTATTTGATATTCTGCCTTACGGGATTCTGAGCATAGAAGGATCATTGGCAAAGTAATCAGAGCTCGAGGTCCTCGGTTTCTGAATCGCTGTGGGCTGCGGTATCGCCTTTTTCAATCAGATCACGCTCAAGATAGAGCATGTCAAGCACATGCGGCGGATGCGGTTTTTCAAGCTCGCTGTCGCATATTGACGCAGCTTCTCTGAACTTGCCGCATCGACGGAATAAATCAGTAATGTAAACCTTCCCGACAGCTTTCTCATCTGAAAATTGCTGTCCGAGTTCCTCTGCTCTCGCAAAGAGCAAAAGAGCTTTTTCTCTGCACTTGATGGCAGATTCGGCAAAGCTGTTGTCATCACAGATCCACGCTGCAAAGACCGCTGACCAGCCTGCATCCGCATACTCATCCTGGTTCTGCATTATCATGCTGTGACACAGAAATGAATTCGCTGTCTCTGGAAAGGCCGGGTCCATAAGCTGGTGTTTGTATTCAGGTGACCGGACAATTTTGCGGACCTCCGGATTTCCTTCTGCAATCTCCATTGCGCAGTACCCGCACGAAATGCATCTTTGAACCCAGAGATAGACAGATGAGCGTCTTATATGGCTTGACCTGCCGTCAAGATCATGAGGCCCGACAGTATCAAAAGCAAGTGATACCAGGGGATAACGGTTTTCTTTTCCGCAGACGTAACATTTTTTTTCTTTGAGAAATACAGTTGTCATTGATGTTTTTTTAACCTGTCTTTTACTTTGTAATCTATATAGCTCCAAATCATATCAGGAACAATAATACCGACAACCGGTATCACTTCAAAGCGGCGATTTGCGACACTCCCCACCACACACCACAGCGCGGCACCACCTGCAAGAGAAACCATTATTCTGCCTGTTACCTTATCACCTGATTTTAACTGCTGATATCCTGGAAGGAAAAGACTTGAGAAAGCTTCTCCATGACGGGTAATCTCGGTTATCTCAGACCTGAATCCATCTTTATTATCAACTTTCCAATCACCAATCTGTGCGCCGGACTCAAGCTCGATATCATAATTTGTCAATCCAGACCTGCGTTTGGCCATCCATTTTGATTCACTCATGCCAAGCTTTTCCCATGGCTTCTGTATATACTCCCCGACTCCGATACCATCTTTGAGAAGTTGTTCAAGCTTGTGCATGGAAATGTTATGCTCTTCAATGAGCATCCATTCTGTCTGAGAAAGCCCTAACCGTTCCCAAGGTTTGTTGTCATCCTGGCTTCTGATTTCAAGAGCCGAGAAAAAAACCATCAGAGAAAGAATTATCGTTTTTTTCATTTACTTACCTCTTATTCCGGTTTTTGTAAATTATAGGACAGATCCAATCAGAATCCCGGACCCTTTGCTTTCTTTGACAATTGATCGTTGAAAAAGAAAAACTGTGCGTTTATCCCGAAAAGCCCGTCAATAAATGATGCTTCTACTCCAGTGTTGAATCCGGCAACACGTGAATCAGAGTAGACTGAACCTGATCTTTCGGTTTCAAGCCATCCAAGTGGTGATCCTGCAAGATCAGCGGCATTGTATTGAGATTTACTTGAAAATTGTTCAGTGAGCGGCTGCTGAGCTTGAGCGTTTAACAAGGCCAGGGCGGTAATAACAAAGATGGTTCTCAAGCAGACACTCCTTCTTTAGGTAAATCTTAAATCAAAATAAGTTTTGCAGAGTGCTTGTAGTACTGCTTAAAAAAGAGATTGTCAATTCATAAAAAAAGCGGCTCCAAGTCCTATTGTGAAGAGAAAACATCCGTAGAGGGAATGCTCGATTACTGTGAGGAGAAAAGAGCCTGTTTCATAGTAGGTTTTAGAGAAGAAATACCCGCCGACTATGGTTAAAGCGATAGCCACAGTGTTGAAATAAATTATATGGATAAAGGCGAACGAGGCGGTAGAGACCAGTATCAGCAGCCAGCGGCCGGGGAAGAGATCCTTATAACGGTGAAAGAAGAATGCCCGAAAAATTATCTCCTGAGGCAGCACCGAAAAAAGAATATAGACAACAGCTCCCCCGATCCAGACAGGAAATTCCTGATTTAGAGATGATATCAGCTCCTGGGGGATTAAAACAGATGCAAGCAGAATTATCAACGGAACTGATAATAAAAATCGGCGGAGAATTTTCCACAGGTGTTTTCTTTCAAATTTCAGATTTATCAAATTTGCAGCTTCGAATTGGGAATCACTGATAAGCAGAGCCGATGCGGTCAGGCAGGCTGCTGCTAAAATCGACATTATAGGAAGAGAAACCAACTTGAGAAATAGTGCGGATGGGATAGCTACAAAGACAAGAATAAATTCTAAAGCGAGCAGAAGCCTTTTTGCCTGTGGCAGGATGGGGGTCTTGCAATAGTTACCGGAGAAGGTTTGAACTGACATCCTCTGGCTCCGCTTTAGCTTTTGGCTACAGGTGAATTCCCTTGGGAAAAACAAATATCTGTTTAGTCTATCAGATCAATAGATGTGCCACCACCTTTTTTTTACGGTTTTCCATTTTTTTCTTTTATTGACATCTTTTTTCCCCGGTAGTATTTTAACCTCTTCTTCTGCGAGAGTAGCTCAGTGGTAGAGCTCCACCTTGCCAAGGTGGCTGTCGCGGGTTCAAGTCCCGTCTCTCGCTCCAAACTTCCGGGTTTCCTTTTGATTAAAGGAAACCCAAATTTTTTGAAGGCACACCTTCAGGCGGCATAGCCAAGTGGTAAGGCAGAGGTCTGCAAAACCTTCATCTCCAGTTCAAATCTGGATGCCGCCTCCATTTTTCCATCATATTTTTAATAATTTTTTTTCCAGGGTGAGCGGGGACGGACTGCTTTTTTCTCTTTTTTTAATTTTTAAAATTAAAAAAGTAGTCCGT
>JAAYYB010000344.1 GCA_012515615.1 Fibrobacter sp. | reverse complement strand
CTTTACAACCGGGGCTTCTGTTACTTCATTTGAAATGTCTTCGGGCTCATTGTTTTTTTCCTCAGAAAGAATCTCAAATTTCTCGTTTTTTATATCGTTGAGTATAGTGTCGACATCGTGAAGCGACTTGTAATTAATGTTTATTGCATCCTGAATCTCTTTTGCCGGAGCAAGTACAGGCTTGATATTGTATCCGGTAAGGAATTTGACGGCATCAAGCATAAACATGTTTTTGGGATCACTTATAGCAACAGTCAGGGTGCGATTTATTTTGCTTAAGGCAATAACGTTGTACCGCTGAGCCATATCAAATGGAATCAGTTCGACACAGCCTGGATCAAATTCCAGCTGTTTAAGACTTACTTTGCCAGAGTTGAGCTGTTTTTCAAGAAAATGAATGATCAGATTTTCATCGGGAATAACGCCGGTAGAAATCAGTGCTTCTCCAAGCATTCCACCATTTATAGTTTGAAATTTGAGTGCCTCCAGAAGCTGAGCTTTAGAGATCACACTGCTTTCGACCAGCATTTCTCCGAGTTTTTTTGCCATAATTTTTTCAATTCTATTCAGTTGGGAACATCTCTTATTATATCTATCAAGTTATAAAATCATCAATAGAAAAGGTCAATGACCCTTTCGTCTGCTTTTTTTGAGTGTTCCCCTGCGTGTAATTGAGAAAACAATGTTAGAATTATCTTTACCTGTGCATATCACATTCTCGTAAATATTCTCTTTCCCGTCACAGTCGCCGCTGAAAATCATATAGCGGGGTCGAAAACATCTGCGGATCTCCTCTGCTTTCATAAACTCTGTGTTGTAAATAATCATGAGTTCAGACTTTTCCCTCAGCGGAGTTGTTTCCGACTGGTTGCAGTGAAATGATGAACCGTCAGCAAGGAGACATAATGTTTCCCGGAATTTAATGGACAGTATCTGCCTGTTATCGGAAAATGGATTTACATATTCAACCTGGCAGTCTCCTGTCCGGGCCTGCATTCCAGTGCTTGGAACCGGCCAGTTTACAGGTCGTGCGGTAGTGTCAAAAGATGAACCGATGATACTCCATTCTTCAGGAGGTCTGTTGCAGCATGCTGAATCAATTGGTGCGGGGCCGGAAATAAGCTCCCATGAATCGGCTCTTTTTAGAATCTCTTCAATACCGCTCAGATTAAAGGGGGCAGCAACTGTTAACCTGGTTTTGTTTTTTTCGGCCCGGAAATATCCAATTAGCAGACTTTTGCCACTGCTCAGTACTTCTATTTTGTTTTGACTCTTAAAGGGATTATTGGAACCCTGGCGGGAATACCAGGTCAGAAAGATTGTCCCGCAAATAAGGAAGATGATTTTCAGCAGATAACCTTTCCCCATCCGGCTTTTTGAATAGCTGAAGGATTCTTTTTTTCGTATCAGTTCGTATCTGCGGAATCGGTCGAGAATGTTTGACTCCTATCATAGAGGGATTTATTATATTCTACAATATAAGGAAAAAATACTCTTACGAATGAGCACAGGGCAATCAGGATACTGTCTGGAGTTTTAAAAGATGAAAAAAAAACAGCTTCTTATTCTTTCGTTGATAGCCTTTTGCCTCAACTGCAACCCATATTTCCTTTCGCGTAAAGACCGCACCCCTGATGTGCCGGTCAATACAACAGAAGAATCCGCTCCTCCGGTCAGAGCTGAAATAACAAAACCGGCTCAGCTGACTTTTATTGATACGCTTAATCAGAAGAGGGAAATAAGGCTTTCTGATGCCGACTTTAAAAAAAACATCAAGCAACCATTACAGACCGCAGGCACCTCTTCCTCTGTTAAATATCGGATACAGCTCTTTGTTTCAAGCCGTGTAGAAACTCTTCGGGAACAGAAGAGAGAGGCTGAGGTCAGGACTAATCTTCCTATGTATATTTCGTATGAAGCGCCTTACTATAAACTTCTTGCAGGGGATTTTGATGTACGATCCGATGCCGAGAACAGTTTGAAGAAAATCAAAAAAATCGGTTATTCCGATGCCTGGATAGTCTCCAGCAGAAATACGGCTGCAAACTGATGATCTCCTGGTGACCTGATGCTTTCCGGGGTGGGTATGAAAGTTACAGGCTTAGCTATTCTTACAGTTTTCTTCAGCGTTGCAGGCGCCCCTGGCGACACTCTTACATGTTCCCGAATTACACCTGATGAATTGATAAAGGCTATCTGGACCTGCAGTGCTCTTCATGCGCAAAATGCTCTTTACTGCGGTGTAGATCCGGATATTTCAGATTCAAACGGGACCACCCCCCTTATTGCCGCTTCAAATATTGGATGCCGCTCTTTAGTTGAGGTACTGGTGAAGTGGAGGGTTGATGTAGACGCGCAGGAGAAATCGGGTAAAACAGCGCTCTTCCATGCTGTGACAGGGAAAAACCACCCGATTACAGAATTGCTTCTCAACAAGGGCGCATCCGTTAACCTTTTTGACACCAACGGAGTTTATCCTCTGCAGGTTGCTGTTCAGAACGGTGATTCTGCAATGGTTGCCATGTTGCTTCTTTACGGTGCCGACCCGTTTATCATTGATAAGAATTCGCGAACACCTCTCATGACTGCTCTGTTGAAGAAATCAGAGCCCCTGGCAAGGCTTTTGGTTCAGGCCGGCTCCGATTGTAATGCCCGTGATGCGAATAACAAGACACCACTGATCGTGGCAGTTGAATCTGGAATTCCGGAGCTTGTAAAGCTTCTTCTCTCTTTTGGTGCAGATAAGAACCTTCCAGACAGTAAGGGGTGTACCCCGCTTATAACCTCGGCCTTACGAAACAGGATTGAGATAGTAAAAATTCTTCTGGAGGCTGGTGCTGATGTCAACAAAAAGGATGATGCCGGGCGGACTGCTCTGATGATTGCGATGCGTGGCGGCTTTACGGCAATGGAAAAAGTGCTGCTTGAAAAGGACCCGGACGGCTATACACCTCTTTTGACTGCCGCAAGGAATGGAGAGATTGAAAAAGTTCATCAACTGCTCATGTCAGCATCAACAGATATCAATGTTGTCAACATGTACGGTAGTACTCCACTGATTGTTGCCGCCTCAAGGGGGCATACAGATATTATGGAAGAGATGATTCTTTACGGGGCTGATCTCAATGCCCAGAACCAGATTGTTGGTACGGCGCTGATGTATGCGGCTGCAAATGGGCATTCCAGGGCTGTAAGGTTGCTTATAGATTCAGGTGCAGATCTCAATGTTACAAATATGAACGGGCGTACAGCCCTCGACTATGCCCGCTACTATCGCCAGAACAATATTGCCAGTATGCTTATTGATGCAGGGGCAACAGGTTCTTCATCCTTCTGAGGATCTGCTGTTTGTTATCTGGCCGTAAAGTTTCAAAGTTACGACCCGGACCCCGGGTAGAATCCTTGGTATCAAGTGTGGCCCTGGATATCTGAACCGGAGTTGTAAGCTTTTTACGATAAACAATCGGTTGATTTGGCGGATAAAATAACTATTTTGGTTAATGTCATTTCTCTTGCTATAATCTGACTTATGCACCCGGATCAGGTCGAATTGCACTCATTCCTTGTGTATAAAGGTTTAAACGCTCTTGGTCCTTCCCGGATGCATAAGTCAGGTATTAATAAATAAGAAGATTGGGAAAAGAGATACATGAAAAATTACATCCTCGATACCAATGTGCTTCTGTACGATGCGCAGGCTCTGTTCAAGTTCGGCCAGAACAATGTGATTATACCAATTCCGGTTCTGGAAGAGATCGACCACTTTAAAAAAGATGTGAGTGAGATCGGGCGCAGTGCCCGTCAAACATCAAGATATATCGACAACCTTCGCAGACAAGCCTCTGTAGCTTCCGGGGTGCGGCTGGACAACGGCGGGATGCTGTTTGTAAGGCTGAGTACCGGATCTGCCATGAGGCGTCTTCCCGATGAGCTCAGGGATCGCAGCAGTGATAATTTTATCCTTGCAATTGCTCTGGATGTAAAAGAGCATTCTCCTGATATTCCTACCATCTTTGTCAGTAAAGATATCAATCTGAGGATAAAGGCTGATGCCTTAGGGCTGGATGTGGAAGATTATGAGTCTGATAAGGTAGATATTGAGGAGCTTTACTCTGGTTGTCGTGAGCTTGTGATAGACCAGTCATCTCTTTCCAGATTTAAAGAAAAAGGAGTCCTGGAGATATCGGAAGAGTTCTACCCATATCAGTATGTTACTCTTTATTCTGATTCTGACAGGCAGACATTTGCATATGGAAAGTATGATCCGTTCAGAAATGCAATAGTAAGGCTTATCACAGAGGAGAGGCAGGGGCAGTGGCGCATAAGCCCCAAAAACCGGGAGCAGATTTTTGCCATGGATGCACTGATGAACGATGAGGTGCAGCTTGTGACGCTGGTGGGCAAGGCCGGAACCGGTAAGACGCTTCTTGCGGTTGCTGCGGCTTTGTACAAAACTGTTGATGAGAATGTTTACAGCCGAATTCTGGTTTCCCGCCCAACGCTTCCACTGGGGAAAGACATCGGTTTTCTCCCTGGTACTGTTGAGGAGAAGCTTACGCCCTGGATGTATCCCATAGTAGATAATGTGGAGCTTCTTATGCGCAAAGACAGCCGTTCTTCGAGGCATATAAGGGGATTCAGGGAGCTGATGGACATGGGCATACTCATCATTGAACCGCTTACTTTTATCAGAGGACGCTCAATCCACAGTCAGTACCTGATTATCGATGAGGCGCAGAACCTTACTCCTCACGAGATAAAGACCATAATTACCCGGGTTGGTGAAGGAACAAAGATTGTGGTCACAGGAGATCCTTATCAGATTGACAATCCCTATATCGATTCATCGAGTAATGGGTTGACCTATGTTGTTGAAAGGATGAAGGCTCAGGACATCTCTGCTCATGTTTACTTCTCAAAGGGAGAGAGGTCAAAGCTCTCTGAGCTTGCGGCCAATCTGCTTTAGTTTATTCCTTTCTAAATGACTATATGATTAAATGGCTCTCTTTAAGGGAGCCGATTTTATTTAGTTCCTCTAACCTGCACTTACCCGATTATTACCACGCTTCCCCAAAAAAACATCCGCATGCAGACCTGGACGTCTGTATGAAAATCATCAAAGACCACACAATGGATCAGTGAGACTATATGGCGTGGGATCACATATTTCAGGCTATGCTGACAACAATTCTCCGGCTAATCATACCGGAAATTAAAAGATCTTCTATATAAGTCAATCAGGTTCTTCCAGACAATTACCTTTATACTCTTCCTGTGTCATACTACAAAACCAATGGTTGTCTGATTTATAAAAGATATCTTTTTCTTTTCGAACAGTATTCCCATCAGAAACAAAAATGTATACATCAGGCAAATTGTTTTTACCAAAAGCATACGCACAGCAGAATTCCGATTCGTAGTAATCCCTGATTTCCAAAACAGTAGTAAGACACTGGTCACCTTTGATATCAGCCACATACCAGCTGTTTCTGGGAGGCTCTATAGTGACGAGTCGTCCGGCAAAACGTGAGACACCATCAACAGTCAAGAGCTTCTGAAGTGTAAGCTCCATTATACAGGAAACATTCGGAATCCCTTTGAGCAGATTTTCCAGTATCAGCTCCTTCTCTTTCTCAGCTGGTTTCGAAGCATAACTCATTTCATGCTTTATGTTAAATCCGGAGAGAGAGTAGATAAGAAGACTTGAACTGTCATTAAATGGAACAGACGGGATAAATTGTGTATATTTTTCCTGATATTCATCCCAGTAATAAGGTTTTAAAGGGAATGCTTTTGCAGCTGCCCCGGAGTTATTCCCCAAGTAGTTGAATGTTTTATTGTAATCTGCAAAGGGGTAGCCATCAAGAAAAGTATAGTATTTTTTGTAATTCGGACAATCCCAGTAGTATTCGATAAAAATCAGAGAATCGGATTTGCTATCGTTCTGTTTTACATAATAGTAATCGGCTGCGTTTGGGGCACCCTGATTAACTGAGGGTTTACTCATGCAGCGATTTGTGTCCTCGCAATTATTAGGAATTCTCTTTCCATCCACCCAATGTACGGTCTTTATGCTGCTTGAGTCTCTGCAGCACTTGTAATCCTTTCTTAAATCACATGGTATCTCTTTATTCTGAGAATCCGGCTGGAATGCGGCATCAGGTAAATATTTGATGATTTCCTGTCTCGAAATTCCGGATTCTTCTACAGCAACAATTTTCTTAACCTGCAGGATTTTTAGTTCGGTGGTCTTCTCTTCTGCAGAGGTATTCCCCCACAGTAAAAGAAATACCAGAATTATTCCTGTGATTTTATTCACATTAGTATCCTTCGATACAACAAAAAATTCTGATGAAAATTAATCCCTGTATCAATAGCTGCCTTGTTTTGCTTTGCGGGAAAATCTGCAATACCAGGTGAAGCTTGGCCCGCTTTAATAACATACCTGCTGTGACAGGTATCCAGACTTTAAAAGTCAGTTTAAAATAGTTGCAGAAATTACCGGATGCAAGAGAGCCTATTCCGCAGACAAGAGAAAATACACCTGTAATGATAAGCATTCTCTTCTTATTACCAGTTTCTGCCTTTCTGAAATCATATCCCCTGTACCTCTTTAAATCGGGGCCTCTGTTTTCACCAGACTTAATCTGCGCAACAGTGCTTCTTATGGAATGGTTCTGATTTTGCTGTTTTGATTTTCTAAAGATCCAAATTTATGTGGGGGCAAGTTTGAAGCCGATAAAATACTGGTTTTTTTGCCTGGTTTTCTCTTTTCCCCCGTGGAGTTTTAGTGATACGGATTCAGGCTCATGTTTTGAGAATCTTGAGGAATATTTGCGGGATGAAAACGATGCTTTTACGGAATATAGAATCATGAATGAAGAAGAGTTTAAAAATTACAGGGAGCGTGAAAAAGAGCAATATGAGAAATTCAGGTCTGATATTAAAACGCTATGGGGTGAATTTCTGGAGTCATCCAGAAAGTGCTGGGTACATTACGGGGAAGATAT
Organism: Fibrobacter sp.; assembly: GCA_012515615.1. Taxonomy (GTDB): domain Bacteria; phylum Fibrobacterota; class Chitinivibrionia; order Chitinivibrionales; family Chitinispirillaceae; genus JAAYIG01. The sequence continues at coordinate 8,354 of JAAYYB010000344.1, read as the reverse complement.
GCAGTCTGTCGGGGTGGTGGATTTTGAGAGAGGGGTAGTCAGGGTAGAGGTCATAGGAAAAGAGGAAGACGCTCTTAATTCGCTGTCAGCAAGACTTTCCAACGCTGTAAAGAGCATAATTACTTCTACGCAATCTGCGGAGGGTTTACCGGAGAATAAGCCGATTCTTCATGCGCAGGTTTCTATTCCCGGAGGTGAAGGCGATTCGGCATTAGAGGAGTTTGCAGGTCAGATTGCGGAGAAGGCTAATGTAGAGGCAGGACCCGAAAGGAAAAAGATCTCTGTGGAGTTTCCGCTGGTTTCGGATCATCTCCGCAGAAGAGCAAAGAGGTACTATTCTATTATCCATAAATATTGTGAGAAATATGATCTTTCGATTTCCCATGTAATGGCCACTGTTCATGCTGAGTCGTTTTTTAATCCGCTTGCCCGCTCATCAGGAAATGCCTATGGTTTGATGCAGCTTGTGCCTGAAACCGGGGGGCGGGATGCCTTCAGGTTTGTTTATGGCAGGGATGGGTTGCCGACACCGGATCTCCTTTACAATCCCGAAAAGAATATTGAGCTGGGGTGTGCTTACATTTATCTGTTGAAAAGCCGTCATTTCGGTGGTGTAACAAATGAGCTTAACAATCTCTACTGCTCTATAGCCGGGTTTAATACCGGTCCGGGTAATGTTGCAGCAGCCTTTACCGGAAAAAAAGAGCTCTCCGGTGCTGTGAAGATTATTAATGGTTTTAAGAATCCCGATAACGTTTATGCTCATCTTCTTGACAGACTGCCGTTTTATGAGACCAGAGTGTATTTGAGAAATGTGGTTAATCTGATGCGGATATATAGATGACTGGAGGGGATTTATGATTCTGAGGGGTGTAGCTTTAATGCTGGTAATGCTTCTCATGAGCGGCTGCGGATCAAGGGTGAGAAAAGGTTACGAGGATTCTGTTCCAGGTGAGATAAGAAGCCTGATTAATTCAAAATATGCCAACTCTCTTCATGCTGTGGGGACATCGAGCGGACCGGAGGAAGCAATTGCCATAGATAAGGCTGCGCTGCAGGCGCGTGCGGAAATCGCAAGAGAGTTCAAAAGTCAGATCGATGTGCTTCAGAAAGATTACCAGGAGGCTCTCCATGGTCAGGCCACAGGGGAGTACAAGCAGGTGATGGAGCTGTTTTCCAGGCTTGAGCTCAGCGGTTCAAAGGTAGTAAAATCCATGGTTCGAAAGGAAAAGAACGATCAGTATCATGCAAAGGTGCTGGTGGCTGTTTCTGCTGAGCAGCTTAAGGGAATAATTGACCAGAAGTTAAGAGATTATACATCATTTAAAGCTACCAGAGCATATAAGGAACTTGAGAAGCGGGTTGAGAAAGAGTCCCGGGGCTCCGGGGAACAGTAGTACCTGACTTATGCACCAGGATCAGGGCGAATTGCACTTATCCCTTGTGCATAAAGGCTTTTATAAATCTTGATGGTACCACCAGTGTGGTGCAACTGCGATTCTGCTACAAGGATTAAGCGCACTTCATCCATTCCCGGATGCATAAGTTAGGTAGTAAATAGATCAGAAGTGAACTGGTGAATCAGAAGTTTACACCGAATAATTATAAACTTAAAAGTTTATCCGCTTCAGGAAATTATCCACTCCGGTATACTCTTTGCATTTTTTACAAATTAGAATCAGTCTACACCTTTACGAAACAAGAGTTTTGTCATGGCAGCCCAGAGAGTTTTTTTACTCTCGATTCTGCTCTGTATTGGAGCGTTTTGTGACCCGGTGCTGAAGTTAAATGTCCCTGGGCACAGCGGACCGGTTGTTCGGGTCTCTGTGTCGCAGGACGGAGAACTAATACTTAGCGGTTCTTCGGAAGGAAAGATCTGCCTCTGGAGAGGCTGCGGAGAGCTCTTAAGAGAATATCACATTTTCGGGGAAAAGTTTTCGGGTATGCTTTACTCCTGCGCATTGTCACCTGACGGGGCGGCGGCTGCTGCAAATTACCGGGTGAACGGAGAATTTTTTACGACACTTTTTTCAGCTGAGAACGGGGGTTTGTACTGGAAAAAACAGTCTCCAGGGGCTGCTTCTGATCTTGAGTTTTCTTCAGATGGAAAGTATCTGGCATCGGGGCTGCTTAGTGGCAGAGGGGTGATTGTTTATGATGTCCAATCGGGGGAAAGCAACCTGCTGTTGTCCGGATGTAAAGGCAGTGTTTACTCTCTTGATTACCACATTTCAGGAAAGCTTATAGCTGCATTCTCTACTGGTGAAGTGATTCTGTACAACGAGGAATCGGTAGAAGAGGGCAGGTTTTATTCACCTGTGGGGAAAGTTCCCTGCAGTGCCGCATTCTCTCCGGAGGGAAATCTTATCTGTATCGGTTATGAGAGGGGAGGCGGTATTTGCATGCTTGATGTTTTCACAATGGCTCCACGAGAGTCTCTGGCTGTTGAAGGTACAGTTGTTCTTGACTGGGAAGAAGACAACGTGCTTAGAGCGGTATCTTCTGGAAAAGAGAGTTTTCTGGTGGCATGGACTCAAAGAAACGGTTGGAGAAGAGAGAAAATGGATGGAAGCTCTTTTTATGATCTTAAAGTTCTTCCGGGGGGAAGGTTTACTGCATGTGGTTACGGGGGTGTTGGAATATACGACCGGTATGGGGAGAAACTGTTTTTCAGCGCAAAAGAAAAACTTGACATTAAAGAGATTGTTCCAGGATCATTTGAGCTCAGCAGCGATGGGTCACTGATAGATTTTGAGTTCAGTGGGCTGCCGCCGCTGACATTCAGTGTTTCAGAAAAGATGATTATACGGTCAGATTTTATAGGAAAAGCGAGAAAGAAGAGAGCAGAAAAGGTAACTGTCCCTTCGGCTCTTTACGGGAGGGGAAAAGTTTACTCTGCGGATAAGTGCAGGGCAGGGATTGTTATTGGGTCAGGTGATGATTTGTTACTCAGTAATACACACGGGGATATTATCTGGAGGGCCTTTTTAGGGTCACCGGCAGTAGCGGTATCTGTTTCGGAAAGATCGGGGCAGGTTGCAGCAGCGTTATTGGATGGGACTATAAGGTGGGTAGATCTCAGGAGTGGGGTGGAGAGGCTTGCGCTTTATATAAAAAAAGACCTGCGGGAGTGGGTTATGTGGACCCCTGCGAACCACTGGGAGGCATCGAAGGGCGGTGCGGAGCTTCTATGCTGGTCACAGTCAGAGGAGAATTCTTTCCTGCTGAAACGATACAGTACACTGGTTTTGGGAAAAGAGAAAAGGGGAATTGAGGTTTCGGAACCTGATAAGAAAAAAATCGATATCAAAATAGTCACGCCTTCTGATGGTGATACGGTAAGAGATACGCTGGTTGTTCTGGTTGTAAAGCAGATCGATTCTGTTTCAGATCCGTTGACATCTATCAGCCTGCAGGTAAACGGGAAATCTCAGTTGACTACATTCAGAGGAATCGTTCCAAAAGAGAAGCGTTTTCTTCGCAATATTGCGGTTCTTCTGAAGCCGGGGCACAACTATATAAAGGTAAATGCATTCAGTGGCGGTTCTTTTGTTTCATCCGATCAGATTTCGCTCTATAGTGCTCCATGCGTAAAACCCGCGAGAAAATTGATAAAGCCGCATCTGCGGGCGGTTCTTGCCGGTATCTCCACTTACAGCAATTCCGGTCTGAACCTTTGTTATGCATCCAGGGATGCATCTGATATGTCAAAAGAGCTGAGTCTTCAGGAGGGTGGTCTTTACGGAAGTGTACAGAGAAGAGTATTGATCGACAGTTCTGCTACAAGGAGTTCAATTCTGGAGGAGCTTGAAAGGCTGGGCAGGGGGGCGCAGGCCGGGGATGTTACTGTCATTTTTCTTGCTGGTCATGGCGTTTACGATAGTGACAGGCTGGCGTATTTTGTGCCATTTGACGGAGACACTTCAAGGCTCCGCAGGACCTGCATTCCATTTTCGGAACTTAAATATTATGCCGGGAAAATAACAGGAAAAGTGATGTTGTTTCTTGATGCATGTTTTTCCGGAGCGATCATTTCCGGAGCCAGAGCATTTCCGCTTGATATTAGCAGTGCTGCAGGAGAGCTTCTGAGTGCGGCTCCCGGGCTTTTCATATTTGCTTCATCGGCACCTTCTCAGATTTCCCGTGAAGATCCTCTATGGAGTAACGGTGCATTTACCAGGGCTCTTCTTGAGGGGCTCAGGGGAGGGGCGGATTACAGTGGAGATGGGATTATTACAGCAGGGATGCTTGATCTTTTTATCTGCAAACGTGTAAAGGAATTGACCGGTGGGAGACAGACTCCTCTGACACTGAGGTCACCGGGAATGTCTGATTTTCCTTTTGCGGTAACAAACAGCAGGAGTTCCGCATGGTAAAACACGTGGTATTAACAGGATTAGTTTTGTTTCAGGCGGTTGTCTGCTTTGGAGTTGTGCCGGAATGGGTGAAGAGGCCCGGGGAGAGTCGGGAGTATCCTGAGGCACAATATGTGACCGGGTTTGGAGTATCTGCTGTAAATGAAGGTTTGCAGAAGGGAATTGAATCCTCCAGGCGCATGTCACAGGTGGCCATACTGGAACAGATTTTTGTCAGGATTGGTACATACCAGAAGGTGAAGGTAAGTGGTAATAGTACGGAGAGCGGGTATTTGTCAGTAAGCACAGCCAGTGGACTTCTGGAACTATCCGGGCTTCAGACCAGTTACTATTATGACAGAGCCGGTGGTCGGGTGATGGCGTTTTCGCGGGTGGAGAAGGACCATTTGGCCATCGTCAATGCGGAGTTTCTCAGAGATGGGCTCAGCAGGCTTTCTGTGCTGCTTCAGGAGGCTCGGGAAGTGGAGAAACGTGACGAATTTGAGAAAGCTGCCGCGCTTTACTTCAGATGTGAGCGGCTGATTGACTCCCTGCAAATGCGGATTTCTATTCTTGATTTCTGTAAAATTGGAAGAGAGATGATCAGAAGCTCAGATATAATAAATGAATCTAAAAAAGAGGCTGGCCGGTTTTTTGGGGAGGTTCCTGTGGATCTGGATCATCTCTCGTGGCATCTTGTGCGGGGGTTGTTGCGGGGGGCAGAGTTCCAGGGAAGGATTCTTGTAGCATCTCAGAGCGCCGGACACTGCACCCCACTGGGGTTAAAACTGGCTGAAGCTTTAAGCAAGAGACTTTTAATGAGCGGGGAAAAGCTTGTGAGCGGGGTCTCGGAAAAAAACTGTTATTCAGGGTATGAAACAGCATTGATAAGTGCAAGGAACTCAGGGGCGGAAATGCTGGTGCTGTGTGGATACAGTGAGGAGAAAGGGCTTATACGCTGCTTTGCGAAGCTTTTGAATCTTGAGCAGAGCATGACTTCGGGGATATCGGAAGTGACAATCAGGAGGTCTTCACTGGATGAGAGCATGCTGTTGCCTCAAAGAGGAACTGGCGAGGCTTTGGAACTTTTGTTCTGGACAAGCAGGGGTGAGGGGGATCTAGTACTGGAAGAGGGGGAGGAGCTGAGTCTTTTTGTAAAGGTGAACAGGCCTTGTTATCTGATTATTCTGCAGACTCTTCCAGATGGCAGTCTGGTGATTCCAGATTTGATTTACCAGAATTATTATCTTGACAAATCAAAGGCTGGAAAAACGGTGCAGCTTCCGGACATCTTCAAGGTGACATCGCCTGGTGGAAATGGAGTACTTGAGGTGTTTGTGTCGGATCGCCCGTTTCCTGAAATGCAGATCCGTAGCAGTAAAATAGGGGAAAAGAGGTATCTCGCGGTTGAGAAAACGCTTTGCGGTACAGAAAACGGTAAAGAAATAAATAGAAGAAATGAAGGTCGGATGCTGGTCAGAAAGAGCGTAGGCATAAAAACGGTAAAGAGGGAAAGCTCTGGCACGTTGCTTGCACCCAATGGGTACTGAGTAAGTTCTATTATAGAAGGCAACTGTTTCCGGGATTCAGACAGTTTTGGAAGGTCAAATGAGAGCTTCAGTGCTTTGTTTTCTTGTAATGTTACCGATGTGTTCAGCAGAATCAGATGTGCTCAGAAGCAAGATGGTGATTGATACGTTTACAGATTGTGTTTCACTTGAAGAGGGGTTGCCCTGCGGGTGGTATGGGACACAAAGAGATGTGCGTATGTATTCTCTGCAGAGTGACAGGGGTAATCATTTTGTCAAGGTAAGAACAGAAGGCGGGAACACGACAATCGGATGCAAGTTTACAGAGAATGCATCGGAATATCCTTTTCTGGCGTGGCGCTGGCGGGTTCACAAACTGCCATCGGGAGCAAGGGAGGATGTAAAAAAACTATCAGACAGTGGTGCGGGTGTATATGTGATTTTTCGGGGATCTTTACGTTTAAACAGGATGATCAAATATGTGTGGAGCAGTACTTTACCGGTTGGCACGGTTACAGAAAGTCCATTTAACGGGCGCGCAAAGATAAAGGTTTTGCGCAGCGGCGGTGATAAGACGGGCTGTTGGATAGAGGAGAAGGTGAATGTGATGAGGGACTTTGAGGAGATATTCGGATCAAAGCCTCCACAAATAGAGGCAATAGCGATTATGTCCGATGCTGATAACACTCAGTCATCGGTTGAAGCGGATTATGATGATTTTTTGATAAGCAGAGATTGATGAAATTCCCAATCAAAACAGTATTAGGGATACTTGGGATAGGCGCGGCAATCGCGTGGTCTATCAAGGGGGTGGATTTTAGGGAGGTAGGGACGATACTTAAACAGATGGATGTCACAATGACTCTGGGGGTTTTGGTACTGACAACAATCAATCTTTTAATCAGGGCATATGTGTGGAAATTTATTGTAAACCCGATAAAACGGGTTCCAATAGGCCATGCTGTTTCAAGTTATCTTATCGGGGTTTTTTCCAATCTTTTTCTTCCTTTTAAACTCGGGGATGTGGCGCAGGGGTATACACTTGGCAGAAGAGAGGATGTAAGTAAGATCTCAGCGGTATCTGCGGTTCTTATTCAGAGGGCTTTTGAGATATCGAGTTTAATTCTTGTAATGCTTTCAATGGCGATGTTTTTCTCGATACCTCTTCTTTTTCAGAGACGCACTCTTCTGGCAGGACTGCTGATTATGACTGGTATTGCCGGTCTGTTTATAATGTTTCGCAAAAGAGAAGTAGTGATTTCGGCAGTAGAGTCGTTTCTGGGCAGAATATCACGTAAGCTGGCCATTTCTGTGAGCAGAGGCATCGACAGGTTTTTAGCCGGAACAAAAGCGATGCACAACTTTTCCGATGTCGTAAAGATACTTTCATTCTCACTGCTTTCCTGGCTTGTTCAGATAATGATGGTCTGGCTTACTGCTTCTGCTCTGGATATATCTATCGATATAGCAGGTTCAAGTATAGTGCTTTTGATTATAAATCTTGGATTGACTATTCCGCTTGCTCCAGGAAATATTGGTACATTTCAGGTATTCAGTATAATTGCTCTTTCTCTGTTTTCCGTTGCAAAGCCCAAAGCGCTTACTTTTTCCATAATTTTTCAGGTAATACAGGGGATTCCTGTAATAATCGGTGGTGGATTGAGTCTTCTTCATGAATCAAGAAAAAACACTGTTACTGGCAGGGACGTGCTATTATGAAAATCGGAATCGTTTCATCCTATTTTTATCCCTGGTACGGTGGAATAACTGAGCATGTTTATTATCAATACAGAGAACTGAAACGTCGGGGACACGATGTCAGGCTGATTGCTCCGTTTGATGGCAGAGGGGTTCTAAAGGAACGTAAAGATCTTATCCGTATAGGATACCCGATTCCGCTTCTGCTGAACGGATCAGTTGTAAAGGTCCCGATTCTGTTCAATGGCAGGGGGATTGTAAATAAAATACTCACCGAAGAGAATTTCGATATTGTTCATCTGCATCAGCCGCTGTTTTGTGTACTTGGTCTGACATTTCTGGGCTGTATCATGAGCCGTAAGAAGAATAATCAGGATGTGCCTTTGGTTGTCGGCACTTTTCATGCCTGCGGAGGGGGGGCTGAGCGGTTTCTTGTCCGCAGACTGAATTTTTTCTTCAGCAGGTATAAAAAATGTTTTGATTCGCGTATAGCTGTATCTGCAGCCTCAAAAGATTTCGTCCAGCCGATTCTCCCGGGTCAGTACTCAGTAATTCCTAATGGAGTCGATATCGCCCGATTCTCACAGGTAAAAGAAAAGGTGCGCAGGTTTGATGACGGGGTGATGAATATTCTGTTTGTTGGGCGTTTGGAACCCAGAAAGGGATTAACTACACTTTTGAAGAGTATTCCCTACATCTCAAAGCACACATCTCAAAAATTCCGTCTTCTGGTAGTCGGAAACGGTGTGCTGACTCCATATTACAAAAGCAG
>JAAYYB010000343.1 GCA_012515615.1 Fibrobacter sp. | reverse complement strand
TGAGGTACTAAGAGTCAACTTTGATGAATTAATGAAATTTAATAAAACGCCTATTCAGGAAGCTTTCTATTAGCTATGAGATTTACAAACAGTTAATCTTTACCGGACACTACTGACCCTGACTAAAAATTCAAAATCTGAGTAGGCATCCTCCTGCCAGAGCCATTTGTATAGAAGCGACAGATCCGGAGGATCTCCGGCGTAAGGGAAACTGTGTTTGTCCCAGAACTGGCGCACTTCGGTGTGAGAAAACTCCAGAAGCATTGCTGCATAGATGAACTTGAGGTAGTCATTCTTTATAGCAATGGAATCTGTTTTAGATTGCGGCAGCGGTATCTGGTTAGCGATAGGGGCCACGTTTAATAGTTTCATCGTATTTACTTTAGGCAACCTTTGGCTGTTTCAGGGTTTTCAGGTCCCGGGATTCTTCCGGAACTGGAACTTTTAATGATGTTCAAACTTCATTCGCGCTTTGAATTTTATTAAGCTATGAACCTGCGGACGGTTCTGTATATGAAAGAAGCTAATGTTCTGCTATTGGAGAATTTATTGTACATACTTCAAAATATAGGTGAATTCACTGTGCAATGGCAAACGATTCCAGATAAATCAAACAGTCTGCTATTGAAAAAAGTGCCGATAATTATGAGCACGTTATATATATTGCTCAGCAAATGTCCACTGAAAAGAAAACAATATCAGGGAGTTGGAACCCGTGCTTCTTGCATTGTTAATATCAGCTCTTGTTTTACTTTGCGTAATCTTTTCCGGTATGGTTCTTCTATCGGGAGAACTTATTCCGTACCAATTCGTTTTACCTGTTTACTTTCTCATAGTTGCGCCGCTAGCAGCTCTTTTGTGGAGGATTACAGGTGAATCTGAGGTCCGTAGAAAAACCGGGCTCAATAAATTACCGTTAAAGCTTTTCTTTATACTTATTCCTGTTGCGGAAGCTGTTTTAGCTGGTGTAAACTCCGGGCTGTTTATGCAGATAAACCAGGGAAGAATACTCGCAAACACATCATATCTTTCCACAGTAATACTTGCCTTTCACATATTGACACTGGTGTATGCTCTTTTTCTTCTTGAAAATATCTACAGATTTGCCTTGACTTATCAGCGCCGGCTGGGGTGGGTCACTTTTGCCGGATTTCTGGTGCTTATTTTACACCAGTTGATTTTTTCCACAAGATGGCTTCTTTACGGGTGGATACCTGTTTCATGGTTTGAATTCGCGGCATTTCTTTATCTGCCCCTGATTTGTGCTGTTCCGTGGAGTCTTGTGCGCTACAGGACCGGTGCAGAAAAAATCAGAGTAACCCGTGATGCGGTGTATTCTTCATTTTCACTGCTTATTATCGGGGCTCTCTTTACGGCTCTGGGGTTGACTTCCACGGTACTGCGTGCTTTTAACATAAATTTGTCTGCTTTTGATTTTAAGGTACTTGGCGTATCAGTTCTCTTTGCCGGAACCATACTGGCGGGTTCTGCCAGAATGAGGCGGAGGGTCGCTAAACTTGTCAACAGGAGACTCTATACAAATCGCTATGATTACCGGTCACAGTTTTTTTCTCTTCACCGGATTTTAGGTCGTGTTGAGGGGTATAATGAAACTCTCGAGGAGCTTCTTGAGCATCTGAGGTTGAGTCTGAATGCCGATCACGCCTACATTTTTACTGCAAATGAGCAGAATGGAAATTTTGAGTTAGTCTCGCCAAAAGAAAGGGAACTGCCGGGTACTGCTGTAATAAAGGCCGGAAGCCCACTTATTGCCACACTGCAGCGCAAGGGTGATTATTTCGGGCTGCTGCGCACCAGTGATGATCCTTCGATGAAAATAGAGACTGAAACTCCAGAAGAGATTTTAAAACTTAACATTACAAGCGTAGCTCCTGTCCTTCATCACCAGTCTCTCCTTGCTGTGCTTGCGCTCAGATGTAAAGATGCGGAATTTGACATAGAGGATACCTCGTTAATTGAAGCTTATGCATCGGTTATAGCAGATTTTCTCTTTAAACACCGGATATTAAGAGAGCGGCTGGAACAGAAGCAATTTGAATCATTTTCGCACATGGCATCTTTTATAGTTCATGATGTAAAAAATCAGGTTGCTACATTGAAGCTTCTTCTCAGGAACGCCGAGCAGAATATCTCTGATCCAAAGTTTCAGGAAAGTCTCATGGTATCTCTCAGAAGCTGCACAAAGAATCTTGGGGACCTGGTATCAAAGTTGTCGATGCCGCCCAGGCGCGACAGAATAAAGAAAGTGAATGCGGAGATAGAACCGGTTATTTCAAGGCTGATCGATGAAACAGGTTTACAAAATCACAGCAGTATAACACTTCAGAAAGAGATTGTGCCAGGGGTCCATGCGGAGTTTGATGAGAGTGCGCTGTTTTATACCGTAAAAAACCTGGTTGTAAATGCCCTGGAATCGATGGAGGGTAAAGAGGGCAGGCTTTCGATAAAGGTCATGCCGGTCGCATCTTCTCTTGATTGGCTCACATCCGGGTTCTCAGGAAACGAAAAGTTGTTTTCAGAATTTTCGGCGGCCATCGCGGTAGAGGATACCGGATACGGAATGAGTGAGGACTTTGTACGCAACCGTCTGTTCCGCCCGTTTTCCACTACAAAAGACAAAGGGATCGGAATAGGACTATATCAGTGCAAGACTCTGGTTGAGGAGATGGGGGGAAAGATTCTCTGCAGTTCAAAGGTATCCCGCGGGACTCTGTTTTGTATACTTCTGCGGTAGGTCCCTTAAGCAAATGCATTGCAATGTTTCGGGCAGAAAATTAAATTCAGGGATAGCTTGATCCTTTTTGTAACTGTTGGTCTTTTTACTGATCCAAATAGATAAAAAAATGCATTCTTTGCTGATAGTTGATGATAATGCCGGGTTGCGGGAACAGATGAAATGGGCTTTCAGCGGTTCTTTTTCTGTTCTGGAGGCTGGTACTGCTGATGAGTGTATTTCTGTTTTTAAACAGGCCACACCCGGTATTGTGCTGCTTGATATGGGATTGGACAATGTCCCGGATAAAGGGCTTGAGCTGATCGATTCCATTCTTAAGATCGATTCCAGAACCAAGATACTGGTCATAACCGCAAATACCTCCGATACTCTGGGACCCGACTCGGTCAGGCGGGGGGCTTTTGACTTCCTTAACAAACCGGTTGATATCGATCAGCTTTCTGTTCTGGTAGAAAGAGCATTGCGGATATTGTCATTTGAGAAGGCCGGCGCCGAGGTATCCAGAAGTGATGGAAAGCTGCAGATCGAAAACAATTTTTTCATGATAGGTGCAAGCGAACCGATGCGGCGTATCTTCGAGCTGATTCCCCGCATAGCGGAAACAGATGTAAATGTTCTGATTACCGGTGAGAGCGGAACCGGAAAGGAGCTCTGCGCCAGGGCGGTACACTACCACAGCAGGCGAAAGAATGCGGCTTTTGTCCCCATAAACTGCGGAGCTATCCCTGAGAACCTTATTGAATCGGAACTGTTCGGGTATGTAAAAGGAGCCTTTACAGGGGCAAACACTGACAAGGCCGGACTCATAGAGATGGCACATGAGGGAACTTTGCTTCTCGATGAGATAGGGGAGATGCCCAAGAATCTTCAGGTGAGGCTGCTGCGTTTTCTTGAGGACCAGAAAGTTCAGCGACTTGGAGATACTGAACTGCGCAAGGTCGATGTGCGGATTGTGGCTGCAACTAACAACAAAGAGATCAGTGATGGCGTTTCACAGAGGGGATTGAGAAGCGATCTCTTTTACAGACTCAGTGAATTTCAGGTGGACCTGCCTCCTTTACGGGACAGGGACAGAGATGTCCTTGAGATAGCTAATTCGATCGTTGAACGGTACCGGGCCAAGTTTAATTTGCAGAAGTTATCCATTTCTCCGCGTGCCGAGCAGGCGCTTATACATTATTCATGGCCGGGCAATGTCCGTGAGCTTGAAAACAAGCTCAGCCGTGCGGCAATAACCTGCTCCAATCAGACTATTGAGCCTGAAGATCTTTCCCTCAGTGCTTCATCTGCGCTTGGTCTCACTCTAAAAGATGCGCGCGATGTGTTTGAGAGGGAATTTATCATAAATTTACTTCGTCAAACCCGGTACAACATTTCCGATGCGGCCAAAACCGCAGGTATAAGCAGGCCCACCCTGTATGACCTGTTAAAAAAACATTCAATCAAGCTTGAAAAAGAGACCGTTATCAAATAGAAATAGAGTTTAAATACTTCTCTTCAGTTGTTTCTTTTTATGAAAATATTCCAGAACATATCTGTGCTGAAAACCGCTCTTCTCATATCCGCACTGCCACTGTCAATGCTGCTTTTGGGAAAAGATGCAGGAAGGCTTGTGCAGATTGTATCTATGGATCCTGCATACTCTCATATTATGGTCATTCCTTTCATAAGTGCTTTCTTTTTATGGCGGGGACGCAAATCGTTCTTGTCTGAAAAGGGAAATAAAATAGGGCTGGTTTTTGCATTATGCGCGGTAGCCGGAGTTTTTATTTTAAACCTCTTCCAGATAGGTGAATCAGTTTCTCTCACACTGAAGGTGACTGGAGTAATCGTTGCAATCAGCGGATTGTTTGTTTCCTTCTGGGGATGGACCGGGTTAAAGAAGTCATTATTTTCCTTTATTTTTTTGCTTTTAGCTATACCGATTCCTCCTGGAGTCTTAAACTCGATAGTAGGATTTCTCCAATGGGGCTCGGCGGTTATGGTCGACTTTTTATACCTGGTTGTCGGCCAGTCGTATCTGCGTGATGGAAATGAGTTTCACCTGGACACCATAAGCATTTTTATAGCACCTGAATGCAGCGGAATACGATCCACGATGGCTCTGATAATAACAGGGGCCGTTGCTGTGGAGCTTTATCTGAAAAGATGGCCTCTAAAGGTATTCATGATAGCACTTATAATTCCTCTTTCGCTGCTCAAAAACGCCATACGCATATTTACCATAACGATGCTTGCCCAGCATATCAATCAATCCTTCTTAACTGACAGCTTCCTCCATCACAGCGGCGGAGTTGTCTTTTACCTTATTGTGCTGGCAATTTTCTTTCCGCTGCTTCTTGTTTTGTCAAAAATTGAAAACAGAGCTACTCTTAGCCCTGTCTCTGCCAGCGACGGTAGTAAACCAACACAAAAAACCATTGATAACAACGTCGCTCGTTAACTACAGTATTAAAAATCACACTTGTTAAGTTCTAAGGCAAATCGCAAAGATATTTCGATTCCGATACCTGACTGACTTATTTCTCCCCAGTTACAGTATTCATATTCGGCATCGGATTCGAAAATCTTGAAGAAACAAGGATACGGCGGGCCACGGTCGAGGGCGACCGTGGCCACACGGAAACTGGTTTCAGTGGTTACACTCAATAAATGAGCGTAAAATCATAGTCTAGTTTTTTCGAATGTTGTGATATTCAGGTACATCCTTACTAGACCAAATAAGCAGCCTTATTCACCCGAATCGTACGTGTTTAATTCTTTAAGGCTATAATAATTTTAGGGGCATCGGAACTTTTCATGGGTAGCCCCAATATGTTGTGTTTAGGTTCCCATAATCTGTAAAGCTATGCATGAACGCTTAGGATAAAGGTCAAGACCGCCACAATGAAAATAAATAGCAGTCCT
>JAAYYB010000385.1 GCA_012515615.1 Fibrobacter sp. | reverse complement strand
ATCCGAAGCTATGGAATGTCAGAATCTCTATTTTATCCCCTGAAAATTTTTCAGCAATTCGTTCTTTTAATTCTTCCACCGCGTTGCCGGTAAATGATAAAACCAATATTTCTTGGGGTGCTATTTTTGCTCTTTTAATAAGATAAATTATTTTTCCCAGGATTGTGGTTGTCTTTCCGGTGCCCGCCCCTGCGACCAATAAAGTGTTGTTTTCGTCCGAAGCAATTGCCTGAATTTGATCAGTGTTGCAGGGGATTTTATAATCATCAAGCAGTTGTTTTATGCGTGGTGACTCCCGCAGGATAAATTTTTCATTGAAATCATCTATAAAAAGCTTTCTTCCGTTGGTCCACGCTCGAGTAAAGGAAACAGCGGATTTTTTTATTGGATTATCAGTTTTGAGTTTTAAAATATCCGGATTTGCAATTTTAGCCAAGTATTCATATTTTGTTTTCCAAGACTGGTATTGCCAATCGCTTATATACCAATTATTTTGAAAAAGATTGTGAAAATCTATAATAGCGACTTTAAAATCCCTATCATATTTAGCTAATTTTTGCAGAAGATCCGATAAGCGTTTTTTTCGCAATAGAATCAACGCCGCATAAGCGCCAAATACCAATGCTATTAATATTAGAATTCCTGACAGATTCATAATTAAAAATAACGGTACGGAAAATTACCGCTTAGCTACAATTTTTATCTTTCGGTTGCAAAAATTTATTGCTTTTCCCGCCAGAAATTTTTGATTATTGCTAAATGGTCTCGCAGGTTTTGAATAAGGTGCTGTTGATTTTTTCAATCCAGCAGATGTCAATGCGGCGTTTCAAAATGCCGATGAAAACTCCCAAATCATAACCGAGATTACCGGCGACGGCATCCTCTAACTTCCTGATGTCAGTAATGGCTTTTTGGCTGTCTTTGCCGCCTTTTTTGATTTCAAAAATTATGCAATTGTTCGGACTTAATCTTCTGTGAATGATAATATCGGGCCGGATTTTGTCCCCGTTGGTATTCTTTTTGGCGGTTAATAAGTTGCGGTTATATTCGCAATCAACATTCAGTTCGCGGAACAAATTTCCCAAATATACTGCGATCCGATGGCTGATTGCCGGTTCATAGACATTAACTTACAAAAGAGCGGCACGGTCAAGCGCCTTGAATTCCCGCACCGCCTCCCTGATTTTCTCCTTGGCGTCTTGAATTTGCATAATTGTTTTTGATTTGAAAAATGATTCGCCTATTCTTGATTATGGCGCGTGCCAACCAAGAATTCAATGGGAAAAATTAAAAAACAGAGGTTGTACCCCTGTTTTTTGTTTTTTTTAATTATTTGACGGTTTTGTATTGGTCGGGCGACCAGGCGGGGGCGCAGGGCATAAAGATTTCCATATTGCCCTGCCAATAAAATTTTTCGCCGGGATTTATCAAGACCAAATCGCCGGCGCCAATTTCATATTCTTTGTCTTCCACGGCCAATTTTCCCGAACCCGAAATGATATAGCCCATTTCCTTGCAAACTTCATTGGCCGCCCAGCCTTTGTCGGGATAGCGTCCCGAAAGTTTGATCACCGCGCCGTTGATATTGCGATCATCCATTGGATACTCATAAGCAAGACAACAATCGCTATTTTTAAATTCTTTTCTTTGATCTTTTTTGACAATTTTCATTATTGTTGCAAATTAATGACGGTGCCGGCGGGTTTGCCTTCCAGGGCGTTTTTAAAATGTTTTAAGTCTACAATTTGGCAGATGATGCCGGTTTTGGCCGCGTCCAGCAGTTCAAGGTATTTTTGTTTCATTCCGCCGGTGACATCGGCGGCGGTGCTTCCCGAGAGGCATTTTTGAATATCCTGATAATTTTTGCGGTTAATTTCGGGAATCAGCCGCGCGT
>JAAYYB010000342.1 GCA_012515615.1 Fibrobacter sp. | reverse complement strand
TCATGATGAGAAAAGGATGCCTGATAGAAAGTATATGAGCCGTATCGAAAAGGTTTGTTCATGGATATCAACACATCCCAGGCCTCTGCACCACTACGGACTGAAATATGACTGCCCACCTCTTTAAGGGTCTCTGTGCCAGGGTAGAATTTTTTTGAAAAATCGAGCAAATGAAGAGTGACAGGTAAAGGGAAAGCCATGGGCCGTAATGAAAGAAAAACTGTTTCCCGGTCACAATTCAACTGATACGGCGGATCGCCACTTTTAAGGACAATTTCTTCTCCGCTTCTGGAACTGCAGAATTCTCCTGGTATAAGTACCACCTGACAAAACGGACTACTCATATCATCTTTATGATGTCTGCCTTTACTGATGTTTTTTACTCCGGCCTTTATCCCCGAATTCAAAAAGTGCACCTCATGGCCACTTCTCAGATCGCTTACCGCCACAGAATCACTTGTATAATAAGCACTGCCATATGAATCAGAGAGTCTGAAGACTGCAATTTCAAATTTTTCTGAACTGTATGCCGCAGACACTGTCTCACCCTCCGCGACAGGCAGAAAAAATTCACGTGAAAAGCTTGAGGAAAACATGATTCCGGATAGCTGTAAAATGATACCCACATGCAACAGTACAAGGCCGGAATTCTTGAGCGGCTTTCTGGCAAGTAATAAGAGACTGGCAAAGATATTGATTATCAGTGCAAGAGAAACAAGCTTCATTCCTGGGAATGGAATGTAGAATCTGGTTAATATAAACCACGATTGAAAAAAACGCTCTCTGGCCGCATATAGCCCATCCGTTGACTGATAAAGGGTTCCACAGACCACAATACAGGCCATCAGCAGAAGGCAAATAACTGAAAATTTTAACGATGCAGCATAACTGATTGACTTTTTAAAAGAACCGTTCATGATTGTTTATTTCACTTTTTAGAAAAACGGCAGATAATCAGTCGAATCTTCAATTATGGCAACGCCTTCCATTTCAATGAGCCATCCTGGTCGGCATACTGCTCCTTCAACCGGGACTACAGGAACATCAGCCGGGAATCTTGACAGAAGTATATCCTGAATAAACTGGAAGTGTTTTCTGTTTCTCATGTAAATGATTATATACCGCATATCAGAAAGAGTCGCGCCATGTTCTCTGAGAAGAGCTTCAACATTATCGATAGTACGTTCAGTCTGTCCGCGAATATCCTCTGGATAAAGAATGTTACCTTTATTATCTATGCTTGCTGTTCCAGATATGTGAAGGTGAGATCTGTCTCCAAAACGGATTCTTAATCCACGTTCAAATGTGACACCGTAGATAATTGTAGAGGAAAGGTTCTCCGGAGCTTCCATCCTTACAATCTGCTCTTCTTTGATGTTCCCTATCGAAAGAGAATCTAAAGTTACAAGCGACCCGGTTTCGATAGCCTTTCCCTCAATACCGGTACTGGCAATGTATCTGGTTTCATTTGTAAGTCCAATAGAAGTAAACAGCTCACGTCGGGCAATAACCATTCCCTTGTAATTGTTGTCGATATCTCTTACATAAATCCAGGTCCGGACCATGTTCTCTCTCAAACTCATCCTGTACTTCTGAAGTGTGGCCGAGAGCTCAGAGAAGAGGCTTTCAGTCTGCATTTGACTGCCTGAGCCATGCCCCGTACAATTGGCAGTCCAGAGAAGACTGTAATTATTCATATTGGTCAGCACACTCTGAAACGGACTCTCCGGATCTGTAATTACGTTGTATTTTCTAAGACTGCCGGTATCATCTTTGACATGATAGGAAATAATTGACACCGGTCCGAAAAGAGGCTTCTGTTCTATTACAGATACAGCACCTGACTGCAGTACATTGTAAAGGTTAGATTTCAAAAGCGTTTGATATTGATTCGCTGTATCACTGAGATAAACACGCGTAAACTGAACAGTGTTCCTGTCCAGATTCAGATCATCAGCCTGAGAAACATAAGAATCTTTGATCTCTTCTAAAGCTTCTTCAAAAGTGGCATCATCCCTGCTTGTAATGGTAATGTATACTTCAGCCAGGCCCGCTGGTGTCCAAAACCTGTTGAAGGATACTCTGGTCTCATTTTGCAGATTACTTCTCATTTCATTTCCTCAAATTAAACTGCATTAAAAAAATATCATCAGATGCATTCTGATTTTTTTCAATTGTTAATTGTCAATCCCATTTCAACAGATTCGTTTACCGGATACTTTTCTTTATTGAATTGCCGGTGATAGTTACAATATGCACGCCAGGGGATACACCGATTTTTTCAAGATCCAGAATCCGGCCCGGATTACTGCTTTTAAAGATAAGCTTTCCCTGGCAATCAAACAACCTGAGCGAAACATCCTTTTTTACCCATGATGGAACGATAAATCGGTTTCCATAAAACCTGTAGTAACCACTCTTGTTTTCAGCAACTCCCGATTTGATCCCGGGCCCGTGTTTGATAGCGGTGATCCCCGGCTCCTCCGAAACCATTATACTGGCAGTTGCGTTGAAACCGCGACAGCTTGCCTGGCATGTTATAGTGCCAGTCTGAAAAGCTTTGGTTTTAACATAAAAGGCCATTTGACCGGCTTCAAGAGCAGTTCTGGTTTCACCAAGAAAATCCCCGGCCCCGTTTGCCCCGAGAGTAACGCTGTCGTCACTTGAATGCAATATCTGTCCATGCTGATCAACCATCGAAACTACAACCCGAGTCATATCTCCGCCTTGGTATAAAACATTTGTGTCGGGTACAAGTGTCAATCCAGATGGATTTCCAGGGGTTTTTACGATGTGAGTGGCAGCCTTCACACCGCCGATATATCCGATTGCTTTCAACTCTCCGGGAGTAAAGGAAACGCCGGCCCATTGAAAACATGGATACGGCAGACTGGTATAAACATTCGGTTTGATTTTACTAATCAGAACTTCGTCCCGGTACAATTCGACCTCTTGACAATTACTGACCACAAAAACCTTAGTCTGAGATTTGGGAGTCCAGTGATTGCAGATATGTACCATCGGTCCGTAAAGAGATGGATCTCTTTGCGATTGATAATAATAGGCGGCCATTTTAGGAAGCCTGAATATATTTGATACCCCGTGAGGAGAGACATATCCCATATAATTTCTGCCGGTATCTTTGTCGGTAGAGTTACCGTGAGGCGAATTGTAATCGAAAGCACACCACCCTACCAGACCGGCCCACTTTTCTGATGCATAACTGGCATTGTGCCCGGTAGCATGGCCATAGGTAGGATCTGTGATCTGGTTAAGCAATATAATGTCATCATCCCAGGAGTGTGCCTGTTTAACAATTGTATGTCCTGCAAATTCTGTTGTGATAAAGGGAATCTGCTCAGGATTCTCGCCGGGAAAACTAAAATTCCGTGTCCAGATGTCTTCATAACGGTATGCAGGGTCTTTCCCCTTACTGAAACGTACGCCATGGGTTAGTCTGGTAGGATCCAGAGCACGAGCCGTGTCATTCATCGATTTATACCAGGTGTCATCAACACTTTCATTTACCCTGCATCCAAAGGATAAGATGCATGGATGATTTCTGTCCCTTTTCACCATGTCAATTAGGTTCTGCTTGGCAATATCACGCCATTCTCCGGTCCCAAGGTATTGCCAACCGGGAATCTCTTCGAGTACAAGCAGCCCCACCTCGTCGCATCTATCAAGGAAATCGGGAGATTGGGGATAATGCGATGCCCTTACCAGGTTGCAGCCTAATTCATATTTGAGAATATCCGCATCTTTTCTCTGAAGTCTTTTGGATGCGGCGCGACCAATATAGGGATAAGTCTCGTGCCTGTTAAGTCCCCTGAGTTTAATCGCTTCACCATTAAGATAACACTTTCCGTCTGTTTTATTTATTGTCAGAGAGCGGATGCCCATACGTGTCCTGTACTCATCAACAAAACCCGTCTCATCACGCAACTGAACAAAAACACTGTACAGAGCTGGTTTATCAAGACTCCACAATTGAGGGTTTGAAATCGCGCTGGTGATTTGATCAACCGTGACACTTCTATTGGCAGGAATTATTGTCTGTGAAGTTGCCGTAGCCACTACATCATTGTTATTATCCACTATGTTTGTAATGACAGTACATGTCTTCTGTGATCCGCTTTGATTGGTAATCTGCGTCTTTGCGGAGACCGTTGGATTTACAGGCGCACTTTGAGAGGGGTTTTGCGTTGAAACAAAGGTCCAATCGATATGCAGCGGATCTGCTGAAACCATGTAAACATGACGTACAATTCCACCAAAGACCATAAAATCCAGATTCTCCCTGCCCTCCGGAGGAATTTCCGTATGCCGCCTGGAATCAACCTTTACGGCAATAACATTGTCCTGCCCGACCCTGACTTTGTCGGTAATATCAATTGTAAATGGCGTGTAAGCACCTTTGTGAGGAGAACCGACCATTTCACCATTTACATAAACGGTAGCAATTACAGCTACACCTTCAAACTCAAGAAAAAATCTTCTATTGCTCAGGGAAGCAGAAGGATTGAAGTGTTTACGGTACCAGGTAATGATTTTATATGAAGCAGTATCAAGATATGCATGCCTGGTAATGACGTTTGAATGCGGCAAACAGACTTTTTTCCAGTTGGCGTCTTGAAAACCGGTTCCACCTGAAAAGCTGTTATTATCTGTATTGTTAAAAAGCCAGCCTGTATCTAATCTGGTGGTTTCACGGTTGGTTTTTTGCGGCTCATAGGTTCCCGCGTAAACACCGGTAACCCAAAAAAATATTAGCGCAAAAAGGAATCTGATCCACGGGATCTGCATTATTTACCTATCCTTCTCTCCCCCTTGGGAAAGGCAGTATTATACGATAAAAGTCACTGCTGTTAGAAGCAATAGGTTTGATCTTCTCAATCAATTCCGGACCTCATTAAATATTCCATTTTTGCTGACATAGAAACCGGAAGTGTGATAACGTGAAAACCCGGCTGTTAATCTTCCATCAAGACCGAATATCCTGTTGCAGCATTCGTTTTGAATCGCAGTTCTCTTCAATGAAGCTGACGGGAAACGGGAATACTTGTCATTATAACAAGCCTTTACAGGTGGTATCACTGGAGCCAGTATTCCATCTGCATCTGAATTCAAATACTCAGTATTAAGGCTGTCAAGCACCAGCACTCCATGCAGTGATGAGACAATCGAGGCATCCTGTTTCCAGTACGACACTACTCTTGTCAAACTGCTGTCTATCTCGATAAGCTGATATCCTTTCCAGCCGTTTCCCCCGCCGTGGCCCACCCAGTTTGAAACAACGATATTGCCGTTTTTCAAGATCTGAAAACCGGCAAAGAAATTAGGCTGCGCCTTGTCCCAGAAATCACTTCCGTTTCTGTCTGCTTGTGTAGGGAACCTTTTAATGATATTCCTGTCTTTACCGACAAGAACCATCTGGACCCCGTACCCGGTTGAAACCAGGGTATTTCCATTTGGCAACCTGAGGGCCATGTAAGGCGAACCTCCGGCCTCCGTTTGCCACTTAATTGCCCCCAGCGAATCGCATTCGTACATGAACCCTGCGCTATTGTTTCCAACCAGAAATGTCCCTGTCATGGTCGGACGGACTATGCGGAGACTGGCGTTAACCGCCAGATTGATTTTTCTGATCTGGTGACCGGTGCTGTCTACTTCTTTAATAGAGGCCGGGTTACCGTCAGTACCTACGAAGGTGCTTTTGTCAGAGAGTCGGAACACAGATTGTACACCGCCTCCGGTTGTAACCTTTTTAATGAAATCTCCGGTTTTTACATTGTATTCAGAATACCCGTCACCAACACTTACCATGAGCCTGTCTGATCCGATAAGTTGAAGATCGCGGTTGGCCGTTGATATTGACCATCTGTCAGAAGGGTTGGAAAGGTCGATATAGTGCACCTTTCCATTACCCTCATCGGCAACGATCACCTTGAACTTCATTTGCGAAGGTGACTGAGCAAAACATTCCTGCCAGCTCATGAAGAACAGCGAGATAACAACAGGAATAACAGTTGAACAGCACCTATTCTTTACACATGCCATTCCCATTATCTGCTGCCCTTTAATGCAATTGTCTGGTTGTAGATCTTCCCATCCAACACGATTCTGGCTACCAGTATCCCCGCTGACACTGATTTCATGGGCATACTGTAATGCAGATTCCCACTGCCGCTGTAAGATGCCAACCTCTGACCGCGGGCATTGAAAATCTCCACACGATGTTCCTGGCTGCATTTAGCATCGATTTTCAGCACTCCGCCAACAGGCTGAATTGAGAACGGTACCCCTTTTAAAGAGATTGCCGCATTTGCGGGTTGACCCAGACCTGTCGGTGTAGGCTCGAAGAAATACAGCAGATCATTGATATCGTTTCCAGAGTTATCGACCAGCCGTAAAGAAAGCGATCCGGCACTACCGACATTGGTTTGTTTTATCATGAGGTGGACCACACCGGATGGCATGGTGATAGTTGGGGAAAGCTTTTCACTGGATGTCCATACCCTGTCTGAGAAGACACTCCTGCCGTTCATCCAGACACTTAAATGATCATCCTGAGTGTAAGCGATCTTGAACTGTCTCTCTTGACCATTAATTAATGATATCGATGAGTAACTGGTGCGGTTTTCTCCACAATTTGAGAACCAGACACCATCACTGCTGTTCTGTACCGTCCATTTGTAATTGGTTCCATTTATCTGCACCTGATCGTCAGGCAAAGGTGCTTCCTTGCCTGTTCCTACATAGCGGCTCTCTACCGAAGCGGTGTCATTTCCCGGCATGCAGGTTGTTGAATTGTTCTGCAGACAAAGCAGCTTAGTGAGCTTTCCGGCGGGTAAAAGATTGCCCGACAGTGAAGAGATGATCACTGTTGCCGAAAAAGTCTTCGGTGTCCCATCTATGCTTACTTCAGCCTTGACAGTATACGGGCCGCCTTCACTGTTTCCTGCTGTAAAGAGTCCGGTCTGAGTGATAGTACCACCTCCGCTTACAGACCATATAAATGTCGGCTGCGGTTCAACTCTGCGTTTCAGTATATCCTGTGCAGTGGCTTTAAACTGAAGGGTGCTGCCTGGCTTGACCAGTGCGGCAGCCGGACTTACAGCAGCTGATGACGGCTCATCAGTTGATGTTGGATCTTCGACTCCTAAAGGATTGTTGGGATCGACATCGATCGAAGGCCACACCAGTTGACCGGATCTCTGAGCCGACACGTTTACCTCTGATCCCAGCTCATTGCTGTTGCAGTCAAGCCAGAGTGTAATGCGGTGCAATTCATCTTTTGTAAGTGACACATCATAATGTGATGGCTTGCAAAAAGGTAAAAGTTTCGATCTTTTGGCTCCGAATTTCCCAGGTATGGTTCGGGAACCACCTACTTCGGCCACATTAATGTTTCCATTAGTGTAAGGCCATCCGCCATCACAGAAATGGAAAACGAAATCTTTGAGGCTTGCATAGCTCATGTCCGGCCCTCTTCCACGCTGTTTATGACAGGGTGCGCATTTCGCATCGAAAACCGGCTTTACTGTCCTATAGTAGCTTACCGGGAGCGCCTCCATAAATTCCGGTTTCAGTTTCGATGGCTCACGGCGCATGGCGATCGGGTTGATAGGCGGAGTAGCTTTCCACTTATCTTCATGACAACCAAGACACGTAAGATGTTCTCCTTTGTGAACATAGGTCAGCGAGCGCATCGACTGGACCGCCATAAAGTTGGAGTCAAGAACCTGGAACATAAGACAGCGATCAACCGGAGCTTCAAAATGGGCCGATCCGTCAGATTCGACCGGTACAACTCCGAGCGCTAAACGCACAACCGATTCAGAGGCATGGCTTACCCTGGGCTCATTGATGTTTATAGTTGCTTTGGGAATAAGCTGAATTACTCTGAGCCATTTTATTACAGTACCCTGAGGGAAAGGCAGATCCGTCTCATATACATTCATGACACTCAAACGAGCCGGGTCATGCGGAAGGCTCTCGCGCTCACCTTCATATGTCATCACAGCAATATCCGGCGGCACAGGTCGCGCTTTCACAGGAATCGGATCGATCAGCCTGAAATTATTATTATTGGCGACTGGTGTTGCTGATTTGGGACAAATCATCAGACGGTTGGCCGACTTGTCAATCATGACAATATCACCGTTGTAACTGGCCAGATAATAATCTATCGAAAGGGGCCATGCGGTCGCCCATGGTCCGGCCTCATCTCTCCAGGTAGTTCTTTTTGTAGTGATACCCTCGACCTGAGACATCATACCGTCATCACGTATGTTGTGATCGACAATGATCAGTTCACCGAAAGACTGTGTATGATGACCGGTGGCAGTTGCGACATATTTTTGTGAATTGGGAATAGCCCTGATATTAACTTCTCCCCATGGTCTGAGATTTCTTCCATCCGGCCAGTTACCTCCTTCCATTGTTGTCTGCGGAAGCGGGTAATTGCCATGCCAGGATCGCGGATCACGACCATCGGGATAGCAAATCCAGGGATGATGAGCGATACAGTCGTCGCGGTCTACATAATCCCAGCGGGAATAAACGATCATTCCATTATTATCGACACTTGGATGCCATTCATTGGTTTCATGGTACGACAACGGGATAATGTCTGTACCATCATCTTTCATTGAAAAAAGAGTATAAGTCGGAACAGGCCTTAAATGGCATCGTCCAAAACCGCCGCGTCTCTCGGATATAAAAACGATGCGACCATTGGGCAGGTAGCAGGGATCGAAGTCGTTAAACTTACCATCCGTAAGCTGAACAAGTCCGGTGCCATCGATATTGATTTTGAAAAGATGAAAACACTGGTCCTGATCCCAGGAGGCCCTGTAAGCTGTAGAGGCCGGTTTCCAGGCAAACACTACTGTTTTTCCGTCGTAGGAAAGTTCAGGTGATAAAAACGAGCCCCCGGAAAGCTTTCTGCCCGCATAGCGGCCACCTTGTACAGTTGCGTTTTGCAGCAGATCAGTAACTTTTCTCTGATTGTTTTTAAACCCGGAAATAATGTAAATGCTTCCTCCGGGAGTTGCAAAACAACCGAAATACTGGTCGCAAAGATGCTGCTCAGCCCCGCTATACCCCCTGGCAACACAGAGAATCGAATCAAAGTCCAGAAGCGGATTTGAAAACGACAACTGCGCGTCCGC
This sequence comes from Fibrobacter sp., assembly GCA_012515615.1. GTDB lineage: Bacteria > Fibrobacterota > Chitinivibrionia > Chitinivibrionales > Chitinispirillaceae > JAAYIG01. The sequence goes on along the minus strand of JAAYYB010000342.1, from coordinate 33,429 downwards.
AGGTGACGAGGCACCAGCGATGAAAAACGTCACTATCACAGGTACTAACTTACTTAACGACAAGCGATTCATTGTATCCCTCCGGAAGGGGTCGTATTATCATTTTTTTTATTCAACATGTCCAGCATACTTTTTCCAGTTAATAATTCGAAATCACACTTTTTCTTACGTACCCGTCAGAATTTATGATTACTATAAAAACTCCCCGGGAGCTCAACGGGAAAGCAAATGAGCCCATGAGATTATTCTTTCTATTAACCAACTGTCCGTTTGGCATAAATACAGATGCACTGTATTTGATCTTTTTGCCCTGCGGTCTGATAAGAATCTTTCCATTAACGAGCCTTGTTTTGAAACCATTGATTTCATTAACCTTTTTTTGCCCTGTTGATGTAGTTCCCTTGTTAAATTCGAACCAGTTTACATTGAAAAGATAACTGTCTCCACCGGTAAATTTCAGACAGACATTATGTGTTCCTGTTACTTTTGTAATTTTGCATGTGCTTGTAGCCCATTTCTGCCAGTCACCGGTATTGGCGATCTCGCAAGTTCCTAAAAGCTCTCCGTCTACTGAGTTAAGCCTTATTTCAACCTTGCCGCCATCACCTCCACTGGCAGCTCTTATCTCAAACACCTCAGATCCATTAGAACCGAAGTTAATATTATTATACACTGCATAATCCCCATTTTCAATGAATCCAATATTCTCCCCGCCTTCTGAACAGTTCTCTGTCTGGATACCAGACTGGCTGCTGAAGTTTTCCGCTTCAATCTGAGAGACTGATCCTTTTACTCTCAATGTCATTGTTGATTCATTTGACTTTCCTTGTGAGTTCACTACAAAAAGCCGGTAGTTTCCGTTTCTTTCCGGCACTGTGATCGATGTGTCAAGACCTCCGGCTTTTGTCATAGAAGAACCTTCTGCAAAGTTTGTAGTTCCAGAAGGAGCGAACCATACAGAAGCTGAAGAATCCCCGCTGCTGCGGATCTTTATAGTACTGCCGGCCTGCGCTTCGCAACTTGCAGGAAACACATAATTCTGTACCTGAAAAAATCCGGCCGGATAAATATGCCTGTATTTATCCTGAATCCCTGAGTTGACACAGAATGTGTACTGTGTTGCAGGCCAGACATTATCTGAACGCACCTGAATCGGATCTATTGTGCTGTTTGGCGGGTTGATACCCATCTTATTGACTGTCGCAAATGTCCTCAGGATCGTCAAATGGTGTTTTTCCCCGAAGTCTTCACAGTTAATAGTGTACTTGACATTAGGATCAATATCCAGAATATTGTCATTCTCTACAACATGCGCAGTTCCCTCATCGTTATGCAGACCATAAGTAGGCCCGTTTGTCGCTGCGGGAATTCCCCGGACATAGTTCTCATTGATTTTTGTTCCCGGATTCTGCCCGATAGTATAGATTGCCCCGCTGTCATGGAGTCTTCTTAAAGTGTTGATAACACGGTTATAGCTGACGGTATTGTTTTTAGCGGTTGTCGAGTTCTTGAATTCTTTCCATCCCCACCCCAGATTGATACCATTGTAAGCAGTCTGTTCAATATGGTTGTATGTAATTGTGAGCGCTTCTGTGTAGTACGCCGTTATCGCAGCACATCCCCCGAAACCGGGAGCCGTGCTGATATCATACAGCAGGTTGTTTGTTATTGTGTTATCTTTACATATACCTTCGACACCAGACTGGTATTTTGCACGATTACCCCCATCGCCGATCTCTATATGCTGAGGATGACCCACGGTTATACCACTCGATGTAATATCGGTTATAAAATTACCGATAATATTGCAGCCTACGACATCATTAGACATATTGATTCCATCAGCACCAGCGTGTTTAATGATGTTGTCGGCGAAGTCTATGGACTTACTGTTCTTGATAGTTATTATTCCAGGGTTGAGATCAAGTATATCATACCTTGTGGTATGCCAGTTATTATCAGCATAGAATGCTATATAACCGTTAGCGCCCTGACATGTTGTTTTGCCCCTTGAATTCCCGACCTGATAAAGGTTAAAGTCTGTATGAGCGAAGGTAATGCCCTGAAAAGTAATATTTTCGACCCGGCTTGACGTAGAGGTACCCGCTATATCAAACAGCATCTCAGCAACTGGAGCCTGAACATCGGCGGTTGCCATATCCTCTCCTGAACGCGGAATATAATAGAGTGTTTTAGTCGTCTTATCAAAGTAGAATTGCCCTGGTGAATTCAGAAACTCAAACGCGTTGTAGATCGTATGGTTTCCGTTTGTGGTAAACGCCGCACCCCAACCGGGCGTCTGTGTGATCGCGCCGTAAGGCTGCTGCAGCATAAGTGCTCTGTTACCATCAGAAGTAGTGATTACATCCCTGACACAGGCGATGTTCTCGTTCCATGTAGTACCGTTTACAATCTCAAGGTCATCCTTGTTGCTGGCAATGTTTGGCACATCTGAAGCGTTATATTTGACACCATCACTCTTGCTTCCGGTTGCCCATGCCCATGGAGCCTGTCCGGAGGTAACCGAGTAGGTCCCCTGACCTCCTCTGGCCGTGGCTTTCTTGAGACTCATCAAAGCACGTTTGTCATTTACATACAGATATCTCAGTTTTGTAGAGCGGTCTAAAGATGCTTTGTAAATATTTCCACTATGGAGTGTCCATCCGGTAACCTTTACAGAACCGCTTACAACCGGAGTTTCACCCGGATAAGCCATATAATAGACCCTGAAGCCGTTTTTTCCGGAATCCTGCGGCCTTAATTCTATAGCACTTGTTACGTTGTAGGTGCCCCCCCTCAGGTATACGATAATATCCCCGGACATGCTGCTGTTTACCTCGCGTACCGCGTCCCTGGCAGCTGTTATCGTCTTAAAAGGTGCGCCTATGGTTCCCGCATTGTCATCATCGCCCTCAGGAGATACATAAAAGGTCGCCTGTGTGGCTGCACTGACAGCAGACGATAACAGAAAACAGATTATTAAAGCGGATAACCTGGAGAGCAAATGATACAACTTACCATTATTCTTACCTGCATTCATGTTCTTTCCCCCTGTAACGGCACACTTAAAGGTCCAATACATAACAAACTACCTCACAGTAAATTTAAGGTATTATATATTATACAGTAATGAAATTCTGATGATGAGATAAAAAAGTGTTCTATAAATCGGAACATCCACTGAAGCCGGTCTAAGCTATGAAACTGCTTATATTTCCGGGTAGGGACCAAGTGCGTTTAGACCCTGTAGCAGAAAAAGTATGAAGCGATATGCAAATACGAATCAATATTTCAACATTTCCAGTAAAACCCCGCCTGCGATTTTTTACCGAAATCAGTTACGACTTTAGCCTGTGACCCGCATCCTGCACACGATCGGATCTGAAAATGACTCAACGCTGTAACCCATTGTATTTCAATAGAGTTACAGCTTATTAACCTCTTATCGTTTAGATCCTCACCACTGGCAAAAATGCAGTTTTTTCAGTCGGCTCCTGCAACCCGGACTTCAATAGCCTCGGTACTCCTGAGACACATGTTTATTCTTATCGAATCTCTCAAATCCTGAGCCTCAGAAACCAGTAACAGGGGGAAAGACCCCACAGACAGAATTTTAGCCCGAAAGATTTACACATTTCTTCTTTGCTACCGGGCTAAAAGATTGTAATGCTCTGCTGCTGTCTTCCTGCAGATTCTGATCTTTTTCACTTTACAAGCATTATCTTCGAAGTGTGAATGATATCCTTTCCGGAACTGATCTTCACGACATAATATCCATTAGTCATATCGGATAAAGTATAACTGTTTGAGTGAATCAGGCCGGCCGTGGTCCTTAAAGCGACCGATTTTACGATATCTCCATTTAAATTGTAAATTTTCAGGTCTGCCCGGTTTTCCTGAGCTTTGAATTTTAAATTCAGCGTCGAACCGTTTATATTAACTTCAGCAATCCCCCGATCAGCGGTTTTTCCGGGATAGAATGCAGCCGTCGGAAGTAATGGTATCACATAGGTCGTTATAGATCGGGCCGGTGATGATGCCGCCAATGTTCCATTTACTACAGCCAAATCATCGATTTTCTTTAAGTTCTCCGTCGCAGAGCTCCGCCAGACAGAAACCGGTGAACCGACCTGCTCAAAATCCGACACCTTGTATTCATACGAAACAGCGGAATTACCGGCATTTCTCTGAACAATGATCAGCCGATCCTGTTCCGGAGAAATACAGGCAACCGCATCATTATTATCGATACTTATCATTTTTGAGAAAGGCCTGATAAAACTGGTAAACTGCCGGAGCGCATGGAATTTTTTGGTAATGTGATATTTGCTACCGCCATTGAAATCGGCATGAATACAACCCCAGTTTTTGTTGAGGGTTGTCTGGGCCTGTTCACTCTCCACGATCTGCCAGAAAACCCATCCATTTGCTTTCAAATCACGCAAGTCACGAATTACGCGGTTTGCGATATCAAGACCCGGGACGATATCATTATGATTATGCGTCCACTGGTCAAAAGGGTAATCAGCTCCGCTGCCATCGATTTCCGATGCCCAGAGCCTCTTGCCATCCCGCGCTACCGCAGCCTGCAGATCCGTTCGGCTGCCGCCAAAGTAGCCATGGGTATTAACCTGGGATATGTAGGATTTGATGGTGGCATCGTAAAAGTTGTAGGAGGCGGTGGTTGAACTGTATGTATTTCCATCAGAAGCAGAAATAACTGTTGTGAGTTGTTTTTCGTCAATTTTTTTCTTCACTTCCCTGATCAGCTTCACCTGATTTTCATGCGAGAATGAACATCCCTCCTGCTGGGCGCCTGAAGTCCAGCCGTTCTCCGGTTCGTTCATAGGTTCAAGCGTACGGAAGGTGATCCCCCACTCGTCCTTGAAATGCTGCACCACCGTTGTCAGATAGTCGGCAAACTGAGTATAATAATCACTTTTAAGATTATTGCTTCCCCCCGCTCCGCCAGAGGCGCATCCACTTACAGTCATCCAGTATGGAGGTGAATTTGAAAACGCTTCGGTAATAAACCATTTTTCGGGGATCCGCTGTTTTGCGGCATCAACAACCCATCGCTGTGCCGCATCTTTGGTCCAGTCATAAGAGGCATTTTCCCCTGACTTGAACCCCTCCATCATCTTTCCGGTCTGCATGTGAGTATGGGAAGGAGCATCGCCGCCGCCGATATTATATCGGATCATCGAAAGCCCCAGTCCATCTGCAGTATCAAATATAAGATCCATGATTGAATCACGTGTCTGCTGAGGGAATTTGCCTATGATATTTCCCCACCAGCAGATCGAGGTCCCCCAGCCTTCAAATTCCTGATATTTGACAGCTGGATTCACGTTGACTGTTACTGCTCCGGTACCGGAAAACAGCAGAAAGAGAATTGCACTGCAACACGTTACGGCATTCATTTTAGACTTCATTTTTTCTCCTATATTTGTTTCAAATCAGGCATTTATCTTCGGGTTAATTTAAACTGAAAGGAGCTTCTGATAGTTTCTGACCAAACAACTCCCAGCCATCATTTTCTAAAGCAAAAGAAGTCGGCACGAATTTAATTGAGCCGATCACATAATCCCTGCAATCATATTTTTGTCTGAGATATTCGAATACCTGTTCGATAGAAGTATAACGCGAATCGCCGAAAAGAGTCAGGAACTGACTGAGTTCATCATTGATTGGTTTTACTTTTGCTAAATAGGTGTTCACCGTATTAATTCCCGGCATATACATTCCCTGCTACTTTGCGACAAATATTTTCGATGTAGAAATATTACGGTCTGCGATTCCGAGTTTGACAATATAAAATCCTCCGGGCAGACTGGAGAGATCGAAATTCCTGAACTCACCATTACCTTTACCGGTTGTAAATGATACAGATTTTACAGTTTCCCCCTTAAGATCAAAGATCTTCAATGATGTTTTTTTCTCTCCCTGATCTCTTAACTCTATTCTTAACAGTGCATTTCTACAGTCCACATTGACAGGAGAGTATCTGGCACAGCCGTCCGGGATAACGGATGTACCCGTCGTGTATAACCCGACAAATGAGACAACACTCTTTGCAGGCAAAGTCCAGGAAAAACTCGTACCAGCCGTAACAGGGCTGCGGGCTGTCAGCTTGACCGCATCAGATGTCTCCCATGGTGTTACCGTGGGCACAGATATGCCATCCAGTACGAATTTCTGCTCTGTTGCAGAGGTGTTTTCATTTATGGCGACAATGGTCAACTGTCCAAGAGAATCATTGCGGTAAGCTGTAACATATACTTTATCAGACGGTTTTTCATTCGCAGTCACCCGATAAGATCCTGGTCTCACAAAACGACTGTAGTTGCCCATCACGTATCCACGCTGTATCACTTTTCCCCGCATGACAAGACCGTTTGAAGCCGTTCCGTTTACCCCGTCAGCGGGAATAATCCACCATGTATGGTAAGCACTCACAGGCCCATTAACAATCTGACCATGCATCTGTTTGGCGATAGCGATACCAGGAGTCATAGTCTCATTACCCGCAAACTGGTCAAAACCATATTCGGTCTCCCAGAGCTCTTTACCTTTTTCCCTGACCAGATTATAGGGAAACCCTCTGGAGCTGGTTGGTTCATCACCGTAAGAGTGGGATGCAATAACATCGCAGTACTTCACCGCATTAGGACTGTTTAATATGGCATCACCGAAAGGTTTAAGGGATCCCCAGTTAATCACTTCCGGTGCGATTATTCCAGTTTTCAAACCGGCTTTTTCCAGCGAAGGGCCCAGGTAATCTCCCACAAATGTCGCCAGCTGTTCAGGCGTATACCTGCAGGATTCATAATCGGCTGTCCAGTTAGGTTCATTCTGCGCCGAAATCCATTTTAAGTCGACCCCCTGAGTTTGAAGGTTTTTAACATACGAAACAAGCCGGTCAGCCCAGTCCTGGTAGTGTGCCGGAAGCAGACTTCCACCTTTATTAACATTGTTGTTATCCTTCCAGTTTGCCGGCGGCGACCAGGGAGCGGCCCAGATAGAGGCGCCCAGAGCCTGGGCCTTTTTAGCAATATTAATCTCACCCGACCCGGTAGTCCCGTTGGGAGCTATCCTCATCCTTACCAGAGTCAACCCGCATCCTTCTGTGGGAGAAAAAAGACCGGTTATCAAGTTGTCTGCCAGCCCGCCTGCCCAGGCTGTTGATCCCCCGAAACCCGACATGCGCTGTTGGCGATCCTCAAACTTTACCGTACAATCACCCGCAGATGTCTTCGACACAAATCCTGTAAAGAAAACAACAACACACAGGATCATCAAATTATTTGTTATCAATTTTAACCGCATAAGAGAACCTTTCAGGCTGATGTTCTTCCTAACTATTTGCATCCGGGAAGAGATGAATTGCATTTAGGCCCTGTGGCTGAATGGTTTGAACAAATCGCAGATGCACCACTCTGGGCGGGACATCTGCGGTTTGTGAAACCATTATAGACAAGGTACATACAAATCACCCTGAGCAGGTGCATAAGTTAAGCAATAATTGATTATCCAGTCCACATATTGTAATCAGCTGCATACCAGATCAGTTTCTGCAGATGAATTTTGTACTATTGATCAACATTCCATCCGCCTTGAGCCCGGCAACATACGTTCCCCCCGGTAATCCGGAGAGATCGAGTGTCCAGATGTGCCCTGAGCCGGATTGTAAGATTCTGCTGTCGACAATATTTCCCCTGAGATCAAACAGATCCAACGACAACTGTGAACCTGGATCTGTCTGGTATTTAATTCTCAAAGAGGAGTTTTTGTAAGAAACATCCGGTTTGAAACTGATCCTGCGACTCACAGAGGGTACAAAAGAGGTTCCGGTAGCTTGCTGAATTATGATATTATCCAGATAAACAGTCCCGGTTGAGGCACCGAAGTTAAATCCAAGCCTTGAACTTGAATCGGTTGGCTGCTCCATTTTGAAGGTAAATGAATAGGGCGTTTTTGATGTAGTAATATCGAATGTTTTCAGAGCTTGAAGGTAACTGGTCCAGGGATCATCTTCCATTTCAACATTGACATCCAGAGTCCGGTTAGAAGCCGCATATGCATCAAATGATACCTGATAATACTTTCCCTGCTCAAGGATAAGTCCGGTCTGCACAAGCTGGATATCGTGAACATTTTCTCCGATGCCTGAGACTGTTACCTTGTACTCCCCTTCCACTACATCCCCGGTGGCGCTTCCTGACCACACATTAAGACTCCACCCGATTTTTCCTGTGTTAAATTTTCCATTGTAAACTGTATCACGCTGCGGAGGAATAGCAACCCCGTCAAATGAAACTCCATCAAAGGGCACGATAATAACTTTACTGTTATGGCTATCATTTCCCCCGTCATTTTCTTTTTCACAATCAATCACAGAGAAGGTCCAGTGAGTGATGTGGCCATCTTCAATGTAAACTCCGGGACGTTCAATTTTTGTCCAGTGGTTTACTGTTCCATCGGTGTAGCGCAGGAAATTTGATCTTGGATCAAATGCCGTACCTTCATTTGTCCAGTTTCTTATACCATCTCTCGATCTGAGATGAAAGGCTTTTTTATCGCTCCATGAATTAACCACCACATGATAATATCCCCCGCTGTACCACAAAACCGGATCTTCCAGATTAGGGGCAAGGCCGCTGTAAATGGAATTACACTGTACCTTATACGGTCCGGTAAGATTATCACTCGTCATTATCTGCCCATTACGTTCAATGACCATGAATTTACCGTCATCGGGACGGATTATTATACTCAGATTGGCGATATGGCCGGGTTTATTGAAACCATTAGCTTCAATTTTGATTGAACCGGCAAAGCTCCAGGGACCATCAAGCGACGGGGCTGTAAAGAAATCTCCCGGACGAGTGTCGCTGACCACAGATGCATAGGTTCCATCTTTAAGCTGCAATATAGTAAGGTTGTGTCCTTTTCCTCCGGAATTATTTGGCCAGGTCAGACCTTTATCAATGTATGGTCCCATAATATTATCACTTACAGCATGAATTCCCACGGAACTGAGCCATGCCCAGTGCCCCCCGCTCTGGTTCCAGCGGCTTGCAAACATATGGTACTTTCCATCGGGGCCCTTGATTATCGGACCGTCCCAGTAACTATACGACCTGTTTGTAGTATCTTCCATGCCATTACCGATATCCCTCTTGCCCACAGAAGAGCCCCAGACATTCGACCGCAACGGCTTGACAATTGGCATGGGCTGAAAAAAATCGATTAATGTCTGGGCCGTACAAATTGATGCCAGTGACATAAATATGATGCTGGTAAGAGTAACAGTCTTGACGTTGACAATTCGATCTTTTTTCATATTCCCTCTGTATCTTTATTGTGCCAGACGGATGGTCCGGATCTATAGAACCTGACCGGTTCCGCATTTATGATTAATTATCCATTCTAATTATGCTATACTGCCGATTACCTGCCAATCGAAACATTTCCTGATTTGTGAACAAATCCCCCGCTTCTGACTTCTAAATGCAACTATATATATCAAATACGGATCGTCAGATCAGCATTATTCTTTAATATAGCAACACATGAATCTTATGGTATGGATTTACGGCAGGTTTTAACAAAAAGTGTTCCAAAAACTGGAACACACTTCGGCTCCAATTTCGGCATCCGGTACTGGTGATCCGGCCGGGAAAGCACGATTTTTCTGCTAACAGCTATCTGGTTACCACTACCTTTGAGCTGGAGATAATGTTTCCGTCATTTTCTATCTTCAGGATGTAAAATCCATTGGGCGTATCAGTTAAATCAATAGGTTTGGAACAGGCCTCGCCCGCGTGAGCTGGAAAAACATTTGACTTAACCACAGTTCCATTTAAATTGCAAAGGTTTAAATAGGTGAACCCGCTCCGTGGCACCGTGAATTTTACTTTCAGAAAAGATCTGGCGCAATTAACATTCACAGCGGATCTCTGAGCAGTGTAAGCGGCTTGAGATGTTGAGGTTGATCTGGATAGAATGACTGCGATTATAGAAAGTGCAGGTACCTGTATGGTAAAAGCATTTGAGCTTACAGTAATCTGGTTTTCTTTCAGGGCATTTTGTGAGTGTGACACGAAAGTCTCTGTTTCCGGCAGAGATGACAATTGTAAGGTTTTATAATTCCCGTCAGGAATTGAAAAACCGTTAAGGTTAACCGTCACATTCCGCACGGAATTCATATCGCGATTTACAACAATTACAGTCATAGAATCAACTGACTCATTTACCGTTGTGTAGGCCGAAACCGTGTTTTCAAGCGTAGAAGCAGTTGCCACACTGTAGTTTTTTGCATACCGGCTGAACAGATGCAAGGTTTCCCACATGCCCGTAAACCATGTCCATGGAGTAAAAAAGTCTATCCCGTTGTTGCCAAACAAGCCCAGATGCGATGCATAAATGACTGAGGCGAGATTGGGTTCCGATGGTCCCGGACTCCATTCGCTTAACGCCAATGTAATGCCATGATTTGCACCGAAATGTTGATCGAGCCAATTGTTGATCCGTTTAAAAATGTACTCTTTTGTTTGTGAATTATCCCAGCCCCCGTTTATAGTCTTAATGCCGTTTGCCCCCGGATAATCGTAGGTCTCATCGTAATATGCCCGATGAAGCTGCAGTGCTGCCTCGTTTGAAGGGAAATATGGATAATTGTGAAGGTCTACAACATCCAGCACCCGAATACCTGTTGCTTTTTCCTCATCAGCACATCGTTTGATAAAATATTCAAGAAAGCAAAAGTACTTTCCATCTATTGTTATGTCTTCATCTCCCCATCGAAACCATTGCCATTCGCTGGTTGTAACCGGTCCGCAAATTTTAATTTCGGGGAATTTGGCACGGGCTTTTTTTGCCAGATCAATAAATCGATTCATGAATTCACTGACAGGGATCAACCCGGATAACATCACATCATCATGGGTTCCATCCCATATGTCCGGTTCGTTATCCATACTCCAGTATAGAAACTGATTCTTGTTCAAACCAAGCCCACCGGGACCAAACCAGTGGTCCAGAATAGCAACAGAAGAATCGGCGGGCCAGGGCTGGGTGTAAAGACTGGCATCGCCCTCCACCAATGCCCCTTCCTTTGGATTTTCTGTATTCGGGACACCTCCTCCTGCCAGGTTCTGTCCAATACCCTCCCAGTACTCTGATTGATTATACTCCCAGTCATTAAAATTGTGATCTGTGCTGGAAGCAACTCTGCCAAGCAGCTGGAAGGCCCACATTGCCTGCATATCCGGATGGTCGGCGGCAATTTGCTGTGAGATTTTATCCCAGTCATTCAGATAAACATTATTATACCAGTCAGGGTGCGAAGAGATCTTTTTACGCCAGTTATATTTGGTGGCATTATTACCACCATTCATCCGCACAAAACGCAAACCCGCGTCCTGGTAAAATGATGCCGGTTTATCAAAAGTATTATTGCGTCCGTAAAGATAGGGGGATACCGCCTTTTTATCCTGAGCGGCATTGACTGTTATGGAAACATTCTGGGCAAATGCGGAATTAATTACTGAAACACAGAGTAATACCGGAAAAAAGCGATCAAATCGCATTTAAAAATCCTTGTAGACGAACCGAATACCAGCGTGGCTTCCCGACAATCATGGTTCTATTTTGTCAGCAATATCTTTGTCGTATGAAAAGCTCCGTCCTCACCGGCCCCCAGCTTTACGACATAATACCCGTTTGTCAGCTCTGACAAATCAAAACTGTTTGAATAATTTGTGCCGGCACTGGTTGTAAGGCGGATCTTTTTCGCAAGATTTCCTTTAAGATTGTACATCTTAAGGTATACCTGGTTTGATTGTGCTGTGAAATCGATTTTTAAAGTTGAATTACTGCTTTTTACACTCCCCGAAAAGGCTCCCCGGCTTTCAAAGCCCTTTTTCCAAGGATTAACAGACGCATTTGTGGTGCCTCCTCCCCTGACTTTTGAAAAGGCCCATTTAGCCAGCAACGGGTTGTGGTTGGCATTCAAGCGTGCGGATTCGTGATCTCCACCATTGAACATCAGGAAAATGTATTTCGCACCCGATTCAATCGCTCTGTTCAGGGAGTCGTAGGAAGGGTTTGCATTCTTGTATATGATGTCTTCGGGTTCGGTCCCCTTTTGAATCTCATTAAGCCAGCCGGCAGGAGAACTGACTACCTGGTCGCTTGTCACCCGAAGCACAGGATAGCCATGATTTTCAAGTGCGGCAGACATCCTTTTGAGTGCTGCACCGTCCATATCGTTAGATCCGTGATGATGCCAGATGGGTGTTTGGGCGATCAATTCAATCTTTAAAGTGTCCCCTCCCGCAGAACAAGGCACCGCTGCTGCCCAGTAATCGGGCTTCATCTCTATCTGGTGATAGGTACCTGATCCTCCAAGGGAAAACCCGCCTATTATGAAACGATTGGTATCTAAGGAATACTTGTCCTTTAGGTCCTCGATAGCTTCAAGTACTGCCTTTGCCGCTTCGGATATTTGTCCGGTGGATTTACCCATTCCGCCCCAGGTGACCGAAGGACACTGCGGGGCCATGATGAAATGAGGCCAGCGCGCCTGAACGCTGTCTTCGATCCATGGGTGTGCCTGATCATTATTATTCACCTGATTAATATTAGAATCGCCGCTGCCATGTAAAGTGACCACAAGCGGATACTTCTGTGATTCATCGTAGTTTTTAGGAACAAACAGAAGGTAATTCAGGGTGACCCCGAAAGAGGTGCGATAGGAGACATTTTTCATCAGGTCACTATCACGTGTCTGCTGAGCAGAAGATAAGGAAATAAAGGAAAAAAGAAGAAAAAACGTCACTATTTTCATGATTCAATCCTTTTAGATTGTATACAAATGCCCCACCAAACATTTACCTGTTGAACCGGAGATTTTGAACGCCACAAAAAGAGCCCCCATAATAATGAGGGGGAAGAAGAATTTTATACCGGGTGTTACTCAGGTACTATTTAAAAACCGTCAGTTTATCATCACTTTTCTGATTCATATAGCTCAGTTTAATAAAATCCGGCGATTTTACCCTGTACAAAATTGAAATTTCATCGAGTGAACCTTCCCACTGGCAGTGCCCATTTGAATCCGATCCAAATCTCAGCGGAGCAGTGTTTAAAACGGCGCCGACACTACCGATGTCACCCCCAGTTGGAAGCGCACTTATATCCGCGCCATCTAAATAGACTCTGCAATTGTCATTATCGTAACGATCAACCACAGCAGCAACGTGATGCCATGAAGAATCGGTTACCCAGGTATTTCCTGTAAGAACAAATGATCCCGGATCGCCCCATACTCCTGAATCTGATGCCATGAAAATCGATAACGCTCCATCACCGTCAAGTTGGAAGAGCCAGCCATAGGTCTCGTTTGGAAGATTTCCGAGACTTTTGGCAACGATAGTCTGTATCTTATCTTCACCAATCTTTTTGATCCAGGCGCAAACCGTAAGGCTGGATGTATCAAGGTTGCATACATCTCCCATATCTGTATAATCATCGGTTCCATCAAAAGATTGCGCGGAACCGATATTACCTTTTACACGCGCCTGATCACCATTGCGCGCACCTGTGTTATTGTTCCCGGTTGCATCCAGAACAGTTTCTCCATTGTCCCCCAGGTGCCATACTCCTTTGTACCCGGCAGAAAGATCAAAAACAGCCGGACCACTGGAGCTGCTTGTAGCCTCAGGATCTCCCCAGTGCATGGAAATAAACTGTGTACTGTCATTACCGTACACGGTATCCACTTTTACCCAAATCTCAGCTTCATGTCTGGAAGAGTTCCACCGCTCAATTTCATGCGGAATAGTGAGTCCGTTTTCTTTCGTGAAGAGCAAATCGCTCCCGTCCGCTTTAGCCTGTGAAAAATCGAAATTACCGGTGTGCAGCCTGACAAGTACAGGAAAGTCAGTAACATCACCTGCGACATCGGCCCCGGTTGAAGTGGTGTTAAGAAAAATCTTACGAGAGTACAATGATCCTGAAGACGCTACTATGGTTGTGATTTCCGGTTGAACATCAATATTCTCAGCCAGGCTCCGGGGCTCATCCTGCAGATCGGATTCCTTGAAAAAGACTTGAAGTATAGTCTGCGCCGGTACCGAATCGATAACGGCACTTCCGTTCTTCACATAAGAATAGTAATCGGTGCCTGGAATAAATACATACCCTGTCCGGGTTGCCGGAATATCGGAAAATTTGACTTGAATACTGCCGGTTTTGTAAAGTGGAGCTGCATCGATCAGGGTCGAATCGCCTGATGCAGAGATATCAATATCTGAAACGATCGTCCGGGTCTGCTGCTTGAGATTACTTGCCTGCAATGTGTACACATCAACCTTAGATGAATTGATGGTTATCGTATAGTAGCCGTTACTATCTGTGGTATCCAGGCAGAGACGGAGCATTTCCGGATCTGAAGCCGGGTCGAAGTTAACCGGGTACAAAGTGACAACCGTTCCGGATGCGGGTGTTCCATCCTCATGCACAATTTTACCGATAACGGTTTCTGAGCCAGTGCCGACGCCAGTGATCTGAGGCGTGCACAACAGGAATGTAAAGCCGATGCAGGCAATTAGAAATGCTAAGATTCCTCTGCTGAGTAGGTACATCTTTTACTCATCCTTCCCGAGGTCTGTCAGAGGAAAAAATTGACAATTAAGTTGATAGAGACATTCCGGATGTGTGTCTTTTTCTGCAAGACTGAGGACTTTTTTCCGGAAAACAGCCGCTTCCTCCTTTATCAAATGCCTGGTCTTTTTCGATATGCTGAGTGTAATGGTGGACATGTCCATCTGCCGCTCCGAATACCGGTCATATGCTTCAGCGGCTAAGGATAAGAGATTTTTCTGAAAATTGATAACGCTCAATGTTTGAACCTGCTTGTTGTTGTTCAACTGGCCGGTAGTGATTATCTGGTCGCTGGGCTCAAAGAAACCGTTCTCTTTTCTCTTTATCATACCGAGCCTCTCCAAAACCTCAATCGCCTTTTTCGCCTGCTCTGTTGTTATTGGAGGTGAGAGCAGATTTGCCAATGAGGAGAATTCTACACCATCAAACGAGTAAAACGAAAGGAGTGCCCGTACGGCACTATAGTACCATTGAGAATAATACTCATAGCGTGATGACTCAATAATACGGGCTTTTGATTCATGACACGCCATCATCCGTTCGAAATAGAATTTGCGTTCCTCTATGGTCTCGGCATCTGTAAAAAACACCATTGCCTCAAAGTACTCCGCTTCACGTTTTGAATGGCCTATCGCCTCGGAAAACTTGGCAATAGCCCGTCGGGAAAGAGACTGCTTCCCGTCTACAACATCCTTGTATAGACCAATCGACCTTATTCCCGCTTTGTTTGCAAAATACCTGTAGGAAAAATAAGTATTGCGCTCCTTTTGATCCTTATAATATTCACCGAGGTAACTGCGATAATCGGAGTAGTCAAAAATTCTGATTGCTGATTTAGGTCGAGCCATAGTGTACGCACCTATAAAATGGTTGCTTAGTTGTTATTATAACACAAAATCTATTTGAATGCCGTATAAAACCTTACATCAAGATTTGTGAAAGCCTTTATGCACGAGGGACAAGCGCAATTCGCCCTGATCCGTGTGCATAAGTCAGGTGATATAAACGGCAATAATAAAGATGGTATAACCTATCACAAAAATTTTAATCCCCCTGTAATACTAATATAAAGAGGCTATAATCGGGCAAATGCAGATTTCAGACAAAGCTTGAAAAAAGTGTTCCGGGAACTGGAACAACGCAATGAGTGCCTTCTCGCACTATTTTCGGTTACTATGCTTAAAGAATTAAAACGATTTCGCAGGACATGAGAGGAAAAGCAGACAACACCCAACGACGGGTCAGAAACCGGGGTGGTCATTCCACCCCGGATCTTTACGTCCATTCACTACTTGGCAGTGGTCTTCAAGAGCTTCATGGAGCTGTTGCTTCCTTTGACTATATAAGTCTGGCTTGCAGTGTGAATTCCCGCTGCTGTGGCAGGCATAACTTTGTACGATCCAATTTTCACGCCGCGCAGATCGAAAATCGCTGCCGGGTTGTGCTTTCCGGAAAGAATCAATTCAGCAGTAGCTGATTTGGAAGAACGGTCGGATGGAATAACACTGACTTCGTAGTCCTTGAGTACATTAAGCACAGCAGTATATGCTGGTTTAGGCTGGTAGCTTCTATTCAAGAGCAGCGCATCACCGGTTCCGGAGAAAGTACCTGGAACCCATGAATGTCCGTCATCCAATCCCCAAACCATAAACGTTCTGCAGGCAGGATTTGCCAGACAGGTCTCCATATATTCCCTGTAATAATCAGCCTGCTTCTGGAGTTCGCTCTGATCTGTGGGAGTTTTAATCCTGATATCAAGCTCGGTAACTGCTAATTTGAGGCCCAGGTCTGAAAATCTCTTGAAATTATCTTTCAAGCTCTTAATAAAATCAGCGGAATATTCTTCAAGAGTCTGATGAGACTGGAATCCCATACCGTGAATCGGAACTCCATTCTCAACCATCTTTTTAACCTTATTGTAGACGGCAGTGGATTTTGCGTTTATGTTGCTTGTGTTGTAATCGTTGTAATAGAGAATCGCATCAGGATCGGCACGATGAGCGAAGGCAAAAGCAGAATCGATAAAATCTTCACCTATGGTGTTTTTCCAGAACGAGCTGCGCATTGTTCCGGCTCCGCCGTCATTGAAAGCCTCATTGACAACATCCCATTCAAATATTTTCCCTTTGTAATGACCCAGAACACCATTTATGTGATTCTTCATCTCATTAAGAAGCGTTTGACGGTTCCAGTTTCCATTCTGGAGCCAGCCGGGGTTCTGGGCATGCCATACAAGTGTATGCCCTCTCATTTTCATTTTGTTCTCGTTTGCAAAATTAAGCATCTGGTCGGCAGTGCCAAAATTGAACTGTCCCCTGTTTGGCTGCATAGCACTTGCCTTCATTTCGTTTTCCGCAACAATTGTGTTAAATTCGCGGATCAGCGTGTTCCTGAAGTTCTGATCATTTCTGTATGTGTAGGCGCTTATGCAGGTACCGATATTCATGCCTATTTCATCGGCATATTTTTTAAGAGTCTCCTGACCATTTACTATCATGACGCTTGAAACGAAAATCAATAGAGTAAAACAACTTCTGATACGCATCACCCTGCCTCCTTAGGTTAACAATCTCTGGCTATATCTGACAACGATCAAGTCAGTAACCAACTATCTTATAATAATATAACGCAAACAGAGCCCGACATACCCCGCAATGGGAACAATCCGTTGAACTATAGTTCAACGGTCATTGTTTTGTTGAACCCTTCTTCAACACTTTTTGTACCCCATTACTGCGCCCCCACTGATTTTGCCTTATATTTCTGAGTAATAGTTTGTTTTTACTGCTGTTATCAGATCAATTGTAAAGCAGAAACAAGATTCAAAATTCTGTTACATTGAAAAAAAGCAACATTTACAGTTTTTTGACAAAACGGGTATTCGATGTATACAGGATATGTACGAAAAATGAATACCCTGATGAGTGAATTACAAAGTGTGGGAAAAAAAGATCTTATTTTAATCACATATATTATAAAAAAGGGATGGTTGAGAGTCCTCACCCTTAATTTATCCCGTATCAAACAAGCAGAGGGGCGAACATGAAACATTTCAGTTCAAGTATTGCAGTTCTTATATCCATCGGAATCTCACTCCTGACTGTAAGTCAGATTTCTGCTCAGAATGTTACTGTTAATCTAAACAGTGAACAGCAGTTGATACGCGGGTTTGGAGGTATCAACCACCCTACATGGTATAGAGACCTGAATGCCGCAGAACGTGAACTGGCATTTGGAAACGGGCCTGGACAACTTGGACTTACTGTACTTCGTACATTTGTATCCGATAGAACAAATGAATGGTCTCTTGGCATAAACACAGCCAAAAGAGCGGTTGAACTTGGAGCTATTGTATTCGCATCACCCTGGAACCCGCCTTCCGGCCAGACTACTACAGTCAATGGGGTAAAAAGAATCAATACGAATACTTTTGCGGCATATGCAAAACACTTGAACGATTATGTAACCCACATGAAGAACAACGGTGTTGAACTCTACGCTATCTCTACTCAGAATGAGCCTGATTATGCGCACGAATGGACAGAGTGGTCTCCAACCGAGTCGGTTAATTTTATAAAGAATTACGGCAAACAGATTAACTGTCCCTTAATGACTCCGGAATCATTTCAATACCGTAAAAATGTGTACGACCCGATTTTAAATGATCCTGCGGCACTTGCCAATGTCGAGATCTTCGGTACGCATCTGTACGGAACACAAGTCAGGGATTTTCCCTACCCTCTCTTCCAGCAAAAGGGTACCGGGAAAGAGCTCTGGATGACAGAGGTGTACACAGACAGCAAGAGTGACGCCAACATCTGGAATCTGGCTATGGATATGGGTGTCCATATTCACAATGCAATGGTTGAAGGCAGGTTTCAGGCCTATGTGTGGTGGCCGCTTCGCCGTTACTATGCCTTGATACATGATGGCGAAGGCGGGCATGGAAGCAGCACTGTTGCGGCGGCCGGAACAGCTACAAAACGCGGGTATGTCATGGCCCAGTATTCTAAATACATTCGAAACGGTTATAAAAGGGTAGATGCGACCAAAAGCCCGGCAAGTAATGTATATGCTTCAGCTTATAAAGGTAAAGACAGCATAGTTGTGGTACTGGTCAATAATAACTCCTCCCAGCAAACAGTCAACATTTCTATCCCTAATTCAACTGTGAAGAGTTTTTCAAAAATTACAACTTCAGAAAGCAAAAGCCTGAAAAATGACGGAACCGCGACTGTTAACAACAATTCATTCAGTGTTACTCTGGATGCAAAAAGTGTTACTACTCTCTGCGGAAAGGGCGATGCAACCGGCGTAAAACCCAATAAGTTGTCAGACAATAATCGGATTGACCCGTTTACGGGCGATGGGTTCAGTATTAAGCTTGACGGTCATTTTAACTACCGCATTACAGATATAAAAGGATCGGTAATGGAAGCCGGGTATGGAATAGATGAACTTGGAATTGGAAACGGTCTTGTTCCAGGCATATATCTAATCTCAGTGAAGAATAACACCGCTAACTTTTCCAGAAGAGTCTTAAAAAAATAGCAGGAAAGAGAATCCCTCTTAAGAAGGCCGGGAGAATTTGCAATTAGAATCTCCCGGCTTTTTTATTTTGTAATATTCACAGAAGTCTGCCTGGTTGTATTTCAATAAAACCTGGTCTAAATGCACTCAATTATGTTCGCAAATTTTTAAGGTTCTATTTTTTTTATCTTCCTTTTTCCTTTTATTTCAATGAGTTACCGTTATTTTTGTTCGCATCTTTACCTGTCTAAATAAGATTTTCACCACTTTTTTTCCTTTTTTTCTTTATATTAGCAAATATATGGGAACCAATGCGGCTAAGAGGTTTAACATTTTTCAATACACCGATTACCGTTCTCTTCTGAACGACTACTACTCTTTTCAGAAAAAGGCGATGAAGTCGTTTTCTTTCCGCTTCTTTGCATCTAAATCCAGTGTTTCTCAAAGCATGTTCAAGGATATTATTGCCGGAAGGCGGCGCCTCAGTCTGACTGTCATGCAGAAGTACGCTTCTGCAATGAATTTAACGCCAAAGGAAACAGACTATTTTGGTGCTGTCATACAGTTTGTTAACAGTAAAACAAATGATGAAAAGAACCTTCATTTCAGCCGTATGCTGCGTTTACGGGGAAAATGCGAAGTAAAAATCCTTGATGAAAGCCGATATGAGTTTTTCCGAAACTGGTACCATAGCGCGATACGGGAATTAGTGACCCTGCCGGAATTCAAAGAAGATTATGACTGGATTGCAAAAAAATGCATCCCCTCCATTACTGCCCCGCAGGCCAGAAAGTCGATTGAAACAATGCTGCGGATGGGAATCTTATGTCGTGATCAGCAGGGAAAACTCCAACCCGCAGATCCGATGATCTCCTCTGAATATGAGATGAAATCCCTCATTTTACGGAACTTTCATACTGAAATGATTACACTTGCAAAGGGTGCAATTGAACGATTTGAGCCATCCCAGCGAGAGATCAGCTCACTTACCCTGGGTGTATCACAGAAATGTTATGTGCGCATAAAAGAACGAATCCGCTCGTTTAAAGAGGAATTGATGAATATGGTTATAGAAGATACCGACGTTTCTGAAACGGTTTGTCAATGTAATTTCCAGCTTTTTCCATTGACTAAAAATCCGGATGAAAGTGAGGGGGCGCAATGAAACTGATCCTTGCGCTGCAAAAGAGGAGATTTGGACTATTATTCCTGGTTAGCACCTGCTGTATTTCAGCCATGCTTTCATTTTTACAGTGCACCACAGGTGATAACATTGCCGGGACCGGTTCGCACGCCGGTAACGGCCGCATAACATGTGCCCTTTATAACGATGATGGCAGCTTTGCTTCAGATGCCGCGGTTATTCTTCGGCCGCACGACTATACTGCCAGTGCAGAAGATATGGCATTAGGGAAATCTTCTATCAACCGTATCAATACAAGAACCGATTCACGCGGCGTGTTTTCTATCGATTCAGTCGACCCGGGGACTTATTGTATCGAAGTCAACGATGGTTCAGGTCACGCGGTTCTTGTCAGATGCACCATCGAAGAGGGTGATTCCACACTGCATCTTCCATCAGACACACTTCGTCCTACCGGCACCATAACAGGATTCTTTCCTCCGTCAATGGATAACCAGGAAGACCTCTATATCCAGGTATACGGACTTGAGCGGATAGGTGTACACGATGAGTTGACGGAAGGATTTACTGTCTCTGATATTCCGGGCGGGACCTATACAATCCGGGCTTTTACTTCTTCTGATAATTTCAAACCTGTTGAGATTGACAGTGTCACCGTAAAATCAAGTAAAGTTACCAATATCGGCACAGTTGACTTATACCACCAAAGCAGCTGGGATCATTCCAGAAAGCTATTCTTGAACACGTCTGCTGATGGAGCCGGTGTAGCAGCTGATGTAGTGAATTTTCCAGTACTGATCCGCTTGCGGCAGGACAATTTCGATTTCAGCCAGGCAAAAGCGGACGGAGAAGACCTGAGATTTACAAAGTCAAACGGAGACCCGCTCCCCTGCGAGATTGAAGGGTGGAATTCAGTAACCCGGGAAGCAGAAATCTGGGTTAAAGTTGATACAGTGTATGGAAATAACAAGTCGCAATTTCTTGTAATGTACTGGGGTAATCCGGAAGCGCCCGGTGAATCTGATGGTGGCGCCGTGTTTGATACCGCAGATGCATTCCAGGGTGTGTGGCATCTCTCAGGTAAAGGAAAAGAGGTGGCATCAGACGCGACAATGAACCACTACCATGGAACACCGCAGGGAAACTCAGAAGATGCCCCTGTTGCAGGAGTCATAGGCGGTGCGCGGGCCTTTGATGGTAAAACATCTTACATAACAATGCCTAATACAGCACAGAGCAGTTTGAACTTCCCCGAGGACGCACACTATTCGATATCATCCTGGGTATTTGCCGAAAGAATCGATTCTCTGTACCGTGCTATCGCAGGCAAAGGTCACGAGCAGTACTATTTACAATTCAAGTGTATAAAAAATAAGCGGGCAACCTGGGAGTTTGTGGAATTTCAGAACCAGCTTGGGTGGGAATATACGGAGGACTCTGTTCCGCCGGCCCCCGGCGCCAAAGAATGGGTATACCTGACAGGTGTAAGATCTGGTACCAGTCAGCGTTTTTATATAAACGGAGAGTTGATGGTTGATACAGCGGCACTGATGCCCGGTGAATACGACAGGAACACAACTGACAATTTCACTATCGGAAGCCACGGCAGGTCTGTAAATCTCCCCTATCAACAGGGGTGGTCATTTTTCAACGGAAGCATAGATGAAGTGCGCGTATCAAGTACAGCAAGGAATGACGACTGGATCAGACTCTGTTATATGAATCAGAAGAATGATGATGTACTGGTGGAGTTCAGAGAGTGATCGGAATTAAGGTTAAAGAACATAGATGATTACTATACTTTTACAAATACAACATGGGAGGGCAGGTATCATGCGTAAAAAATCTCTTGTAGTTGCGGCCACTGTGCTGTTGACAACATTCTTCGTTACGGCACAGGAGAAGCTATACCCTAACGAATTTCCGCTCAGTGATGTTAAACTTCTGGACGGGCCATTCAAACACGCCATGGATCTTAACGTAAGCCATCTGCTCAAATACAATACCGACCGGCTTCTGTACTGCTATCGGGCCGATGCAGGACTGTCGACTAAAGGTGTGTCCAATTATTCCAACTGGGCCGGACTGGATGGGCATGTGGGGGGACATTACCTCTCTGCGCTGGCAATACATTATGCTTCTACAGGGGATGCACAATGCAAGCAGCGTATGGATTATATGATAGATGAACTTAAGAAGTGCCAGGACGCCAATGCAAAGGATGCTGATTTTGTCGGTTATGTAAGCGGCATACCAAACGGAAAGCCTCTGTGGCGGGAAATTAAGAAAGGGAATACCGGTAAGGTCTGGGACTACTGGGTACCCTGGTACAATATCCACAAGACCTATGCAGGACTCAGAGATGCCTGGGCTTATGGGGGCAGCGATGTGGCAAGGCAGATGTTTCTGAAGCTGTGTGACTGGGGAATCAATATCTGCTCAGGGTTGTCTGAAAATCAGATTCAAAGCATGCTGGGCAATGAGCATGGAGGAATCAATGAGGTTTACGCAGACGCATATCAAATGACAAATGATACAAAATACCTCAATATGGCAAAAAAACTTTCTCACAAGACAATACTTACCCCGTTGTCATCGGGAACAGACAATCTTGACAAGATGCACGCAAACACTCAGGTACCCAAAGCCGTAGGATTTCAGCGCATAGCAGAACTCGGCAACGACAATACACACTTCAAGGCTGCAAGCTTCTTCTGGGAGACTGTGACTGGAAAAAGAAGTCTGGCCTTCGGGGGAAACAGCTTAAGTGAGCATTTCCCCACAGCCGCAGCCTGTGTGGATTATACAACCACACGGGAGGGTCCGGAAACTTGTAACTCCCATAATATGCTCAAGCTTTCCGAAGGGCTGTTCCGGATGACAAATGATGCAAAATACGCTGACTACTATGAGCGTACGATGTTTAACCATATTCTTTCCTCCCAGCACCCCACACATGGAGGATACGTTTATTTCACCCCCGCACGCCCCCGTCATTACAGAGTGTATTCCGCTCCGGATAAGGCCATGTGGTGCTGTGTGGGAACCGGAATGGAAAACCACGGCAAATACAACCAGTTTATTTACACTCACAAGAGTGACTCTCTTTTTGTCAACCTATTCGTTGCGTCTGAACTTAACTGGAAAGAAAAAGGCGTAAAAGTAAAGCAGGAAACACGCATTCCCGATGAAGAGCGCACTGTACTTACAATAAGCGTTGATTCCCCAGTCAGGTTCCGGATGCTTATCCGCCACCCATCATGGGTACCCGCGGGTGCGATGAAGGTCGTTGTAGGGACCGAAACGATTACCTCGCAGTCACAGCCATCCTCCTATTTTGAAGTTGACAGAACATGGAACGGTGGCGAAGTAGTGACAGTGCAATTACCGATGCACACCACTTTAGAGCAGATGCCGAATGTTCCTTCATTTTTTGCCTTGATGCATGGTCCCATTCTTCTGGGAGCAAAAACAGAAACCAGCGATCTGAGCGGTTTAGTTGCCAATGAAGGCAGATGGGAGCACGTCGCCAATGGTAGTCTTTACCCACTGGATAAAGCGCCGGTTCTTCTTGGAAGCAATATAACCATCCCTGCAAAGCTTGAACGCACTAACAGTGAAGAGATGTCTTTTACCGGTAACAGTCTCTTTGGAAACTGGACAGGTGCTAAGCTTGTCTTACAGCCATTTTTCCGCATTCATGACTCCCGCTATATGATTTACTGGTCACTTAATGGAAGTGGCAATTTAGATGAAGAAGAGGCTCTTATACTCGACAAGCGTACAATAGATAAAGTCGCACCCGGCGAGCAGCAGCCAGAAGTCGACCACCAGATGCAATCTTTAAATTCTAAAACAGGTACACATCAGGACAAGTTTTACCGTGATGCAGGAGAATGCAGTGGTGGAAGCGGAGGTTTCTTCAGTTATGTCCTCAGCACAAATAAAGAAACTGACCTCTCTCTTCTGGTCCAGTACTGGGGGAACGAATCATGCACCCGCACATTTGATATTCTTATTGATGAAGCGAAACTTGTCACCGAGAATATTTCGGGCAAGTGGAACAAGAATGAATTTGTGCACCAGGAGTATTCCATACCAAACAGTATGATTACAGGTAAAGATGAGATAACCGTTAAATTCCAGGCTTCATCCGGTATGGTTGGGGGTGTTTACTATGTGCGCCTGTTGAGAAAAGATGCACCGGTTTTTGCATTTGAAGGGATACAGGAAAAAATCGGTTCCGGTTTTTCTGTACATAGACTCTCAGATGGTGCATTGAAGCTGTCATTTGGGAAAAAAGATCCCTCACGCAGAGTAGCGGTTTTTTCGTTGTCAGGGAAGAGAATCGCAGAGATGGCGGCTGTTTCTGAAAATCTGATTTTAAATCGAATTTCAGCTAAGACTCCCAAAGGGATTTACACAATTCAGATTAAATCCGGGAAACAGATAATCTCCAAAAAGATTCATCTGCTTTAGAAGAGGTTCAGCGTCGTGTTGTAGAGACGTCCGGCCGGACGTCTCTACAACCCTGCCCCCTTACGTTGAACTGTAGTTCAACACAAAAATAATCAGGCCCGAAAGAAAAACGCTAAACCACTCGTATACTCTTTATATTTAATATAAGAAACAGCGCTTTAATTATTTACAGTTAATGAAGCGCTTAAATAATTCTTACACCTATATTAAATACAAGGGTAAGTGCATAAACTACACCAATACCCTCATATTTAATACAGAAAAAGCGCTTAAATGACACTTAGACCCTTATATTAATAATAAGATGCACTTTATTCAACCTGTATTCCGTTAACAACTTATAGGAGGAGCAGTATGAGATTTTTCCGAAAAAAAGGGCTGTTAATACCAATCGCCTATACAACCTTTCTTTTTGTTCTTCTGGTTACAGCCACCTCCCAGGCTCAAATAGCCAAAGGAGCTAATAAGTTTCTGGGTAATATTACAACCGGTTTCCAGGTGCGTTCCGATTTTATTTCCATGTGGAACCAGATTACCGGTGAAAATGAGCACAAGTGGTCATCTGTAGAAGGCACACGTGACAGAATGAACTGGGGTAGCGGCGACCGCATTGCCAATTACGCCAAGGAACACAACATACCCTGGAAATTCCATACTCTTGTCTGGGGGAGTCAGTACCCGAAGTGGATGGATGGACTCTCCACATCAGAGCAGAGAGAAGAAATTATTGAATGGTTCGATGCTGCGGCCGCCCACTATCCAGATCTTCCGATGATAGATGTGGTCAATGAAGCGTATATGTCAGATCCTAACAACTGGAATGCCGGGAAACATGCTCCTATCCCCTACCGCGAGGCCCTGGGGGGTACCGGCTCTACCGGATTTGAGTGGATTGTGCAGTCTTTTAAAATGGCCCGGGAGCGTTGGCCTAACGCCATCCTCATCTATAACGACTACAACACACTTGAATGGGGTAACGAGATCAACTGGATCAAACAGATAATCCCCAAACTTGTGGCAGCAGGTGCACCGATTGATGCAGTTGGTTTCCAGGCTCACGGCTTAAAAGGTACTTCGGCAGCAACCCTTAAGTCACGTTTGAATGACATCTGGAACTCCATAAAGCTCCCGATGTATATCACAGAGTATGATATCGGTGAAACAAACGATCAGGCTCAGCTTGATAACTACAAGGCTCATATCACCGAGTTCTGGAATCATCCAAAGGTAGTTGGAATCACAGTCTGGGGTTATATCTATGGCTCCACATGGGTCAATGGCACCGGCCTGATCAAAGACGGGAAGGATCGTCCTGCAATGACCTGGCTGAGAAGCTATATAAAGGATAACCTCAATCCCCCCAACGATTACCCTGGTTTCAATGAAGGAACCGGATCATCAAGTTTCGCACTTTCAGTAAGCACAAGGGGAAGAGGTACCGTTACCCGCAGTCCTGAAGAAAACAGCTATGAGAAAGATACAAAAGTTACACTCACCGCCACGGCCTCAGAGGGCTGGGTTTTCAGCGGATGGAGCGGGGATGCCAGCGGTAAAGAAAGTCCTCTCTCTGTAACAATGGACAAGAGAAAATCAATAGTCGCCAATTTCACAACTGCAGACGGTAAAGAGGATCTGGTTTTAAACGGAAACTTCGCTGCCGGAGCAGATTCCTGGACCTTTAACTCCTGGGGCGGCCAGGGATCAGGCACTGTGGCAAACGGTGAATATCAGATCACAGTCAGTACTGCAGGTGACAACCACTACGACTTGCAGGTTGTTCAGCCGGGCATAACCCTGGAAAAAGGCAAGTCATATCGTCTGATGTTCGATGCTTCTGCATCTGCAAACCGGTCCATGGTTGTAAATGTAGGAATGCCGGAAAGTCCGTATACTACATTTCTGAGCGATATCCACACCGGGTCAACAGATGTCAACCTCACTACATCAAAACAGACTTTTACTCTTGATTTTACCATGACGGAAAACACATACGATAATTCCAGAGTTGAATTCAGCGTGGGATTGAGTAACCCGACAGTGAAAATCGATAACGTTTCGCTTTTTGAAATTCCGGCTATTGCTGTTTCTTTACCGGGCAGGAGTACAAAAGCTGATCGGATGATTGTCCGGCAGATTGGCAATTCTGTTAACGTCAGTTTTAATAACGTCCATAAAAGCAATTCGGTTCTTGATGTCTTCAATTTGAAGGGTAACGTTGTGCACTCAGCGGATTTCAAGACAAATACCAGTTTCAGTGCTGCAGGGCTACCCAAAGGTTATTACGTTGTGAAGGTAAGAAGTGAGAATTTAGTTCATAAGTCAGGGTTTGTTCTGAAATAGCCTAAACCTTATTTGCTTGTCTTTTAAAGCCGGGGATCAAAATCCCCGGCTTTTTTTATACAGACATTTCCTTCAGGAGTGTTCATCTCCGTTCGTGCGTGCCCGCCCCTACCGTATTATTTCCCGTGTCTTTAGTTTTTTTCCGGATATCTGAACTGAAACGGCACGACCAACTGGCAGAAGCGAAAATCAGGTAACTTCCATGGCGATTATGGTCAAATCATCATTGACAGGGGCTCCAGCGGTGAAAACATTGACATCATGCAAAATAACATCCAGTATTGCTTCAGGCGTATTCGCATCATGGCTCGATTCGATCAATTTGTAAAGCCGACTGAGTCCGTAGGCGGATTTTTGAGGATTAAATGCTTCTGTCAGTCCATCAGTGTAGACAATGTACCGTTCGCCTTTTTGCAAAGGAATGACAAGCTCGGAAACGGCTCCTTCAAATGTCTTGCGATTTGAAAAAACGCCGAGCGCAACACCGTCGGAACGGAGAGTCTCAACACTGTTATCCGGATTTATCCTTATCATTCTGGGGTGTCCTGCACGGGCATAAGTCATTGTAGAGCCGTCTGGACTGATGATCAGACAGGCAGCCGTGATAAATGACAAATCGTCAAGGTTGGCCTGCATGGAATCATTAACTGCGCACAGCAGCTGTTTTGCTGATGTCTGAAACCGTGCTTCAACACGGGATGCACTCCTGAGCAAAGCCATAAGCAGCGCGGCAGGGATTCCTTTACCGCATACATCTGCAATAAAAACAACCCAGTATCCCTCCTCATTTTTAAAGTAATCCAGATAGTCCCCCCCCACTTCGTAGGCAGGAGAGTAAAACCCTTTCAGATTGACACGCGGAATATCAGGTTTTTTATCAGGAGTAAGGCGCTGTTGAATGGATCTGGCGGCCTGCAGCTCCCCTTCCAGATGGGCTTTTTTATCGAGTTCCTGATAATATATGGCATTGCTCAGACACACCGCGGCCTGCGCAGCGAGTGTCAGGATAACGTTGTTTTCTTCCTGCAGAAGCCTTTCGATATTCCCGCCGGGAAAAAGAAGCAGTATGCCAATAGTACGGTTATCAGCCAGCAGGGGAATGATGACACAGCTGGAGATCTCTGTAAGATTGGTCCAGGGGACAGTTTCAGTAAATTGGGTCTTCCAGTCTGCAATAACTTTCAAAGTGGTAATTTTGGAGAGATTGAGCTGCGATATGGATTTCTCTATTGCATCTTTGAAAGTGGAATCTGCCAGAGCTCCAGTTGAATAAATACATGAGAACCAGTTGTCAGTATATTTCAGGATTGCAGCCGTCGATATCTGAAGTCTTGAAGTGAATGCATGGAGAATTGCCACACCCAGATCACAGATTCCAACATGTTGCGCCATTTCGTATGAAGCGGTTGTTAGAAAATTAAGCTGATCGATTCTTCGTTCAAGTTTCTTATTAGCCGATTGGAGTTCTTTAGTCCTCTCACGGACACGATCCTCAAGCTTGTCTTTTATTCTTTGCAATTCATTTTCATACTGCTTCACCTGGGTTATGTCGCGGGAGATACCAAAGGTTCCGGTTATGATTCCATCTTTATTGCGAATAGGCAGTTTTGAGGTAAATACCCATCTCTCAGGCATGCCTGGAGCGGTTTCGCGTTCAATTATGCCAAGTAACGGTTCGCCTGTGGCAATGATGCGTTTTTCGTCCTCAAATGCTATCTGGGCATGCTCAATCGGGAAATAATCAAAGTCGCTTTTACCGATTGCTTCTTCCGGGGAATCAATAAAATTGAGTGCCTTATGACCTCTGCTGACCAGAAGATACTTACTATCGAGGTCTTTGAAATATATGGAGTCATGACTGTAATCAAGCAGGATATGAAACCAGTCACGTTCCCTCTCAAGGCTTCTGATGAGAGCTTCAAGTTCCGCTTTTCGTGCGGCCCCACACATGGGTTGAGTATTATCATTTGGTGAAGAGTCGGATGTATTATGATTTGATTGTTGATTGCTGTTCATAGGTACTCTGGTTACAGAAAAATATTATCGGATTCAGGAGACATGCTTTCTATAAATATAATAAACAAAAACAGATTTTTCTTTAACATACTCTTTTAAGGTAATACAATAAATTCACCAAATTATAACAGGAAACCACAAAATTTACCACTAATTTCTCAGTATAAGGTAAATTCTCAGAATCATATAAAACATCGTTAACAGTACTCTTTTGCTGCGTTTCCGTATCAGTAAGTGTTTGGATTAACTGAATTTCGGTATTGTTTAAATCGTAATTTCATCAAAAACCTTAGTAATTTTGATTATATTTAATGACAGGTCAGGATTTACTGGTATCAACGTGTTAACATTGACACACCAATCATACAGATGACCTGTTTTGTCCGTTAATATTTTCAGTACGGGGGCCAACAAAGCTATGACACGTTCAAAAGTTCTCTATCCGATTCTTCTTACTGTCCTGGCGGTTTCATTTTCACAGGCTCAAGTTGACTCGAATTTTCACTGCTATTTACTTTTTGGACAATCGAATATGGCAGGCGGTGGAGCTGTAAGCACTGCTGCTGTGAATTGTGATACGACTTCACGAATTAAAGTTCTTGCATTCTGTGATTGTAATGGCTCCAGTCAAAACTGCAATCGTCCCCTGAACAGAACCCGCGATAAATGGTATACATCCTTCCCGCCGATCCATATTTGCAGTGAAGGAATCAGCCCCGGAGACTGGTTCGCTAAAACCTTGATAGATTCAGTCAGATCCGATATTAAAATCGGACTCATTCCATGTGCATTGTCGGGGCAGGCTCTTAATGTATTTCTAAAAGGGCGCAGCAATTTTAATATTCCAACATGGGCACACCCTACCCTGGGCAACAGCAGTCCATACACCTGGATGTATAACCGGTGTAAAATAGCACAACAGACCGGAGTAATCAAAGGTATCCTTTTACATCAGGGTGAAAGCGGTGCCGGTGATGGCGCGGACTGGGTCAAAATGGCTAAAGGGATTTTCGACACACTGAAAAAAGACCTGAACCTTGACATAAACACTCCTG
Organism: Fibrobacter sp.; assembly: GCA_012515615.1. GTDB lineage: Bacteria > Fibrobacterota > Chitinivibrionia > Chitinivibrionales > Chitinispirillaceae > JAAYIG01. The sequence continues at coordinate 3,195 of JAAYYB010000342.1, read as the reverse complement.
TTATTGTCGGTGAATTAAGACAGGATGTCACTGTATCGCCTGCACCCAGCGGGGGGAATGCCGGCTTTAACGCGAATCTTAAAAAGTTAGCAAATGAATATCCCAGCTGTGCAGTGGCATCATCAGCCGGGTTGCTTGGAAATGGCAAGGATGTGTGGCACTTTACCCCTGATGGTATGACTGAACTGGGTAAACGTTACGCAAAGGCATTTCTTTCTTTAGCAAGTCCGGATTACGTCCCACGCCAGGGAACAGTCAGTGTTGCCACACCCAAAACACCTAAAACCGTTCCGGTAGCAACTGTCAAATCCTGGAAAGATGAAGCCAGAATTTTCACGCTTGATGGAAAAGTTGTACCGTCATTTCAATTTTCAGGGAAAACAGCTTTGAGTGGTGTTCGACCTGGAAACATGTATCTGGTGACACGGAACAACAATACCGGTGTAAAACTCATGGTAGTTCCATAATCCTGAAAACCACCGGTTTCTCAGGATTACCCCTTACATGGCCTCGCCTCGATACAATCGGGCAAGCCGGTTCAAGACCGGCCTGATAATCTCTTAATTCTGATACTTGCCAGCAGTCCTCTCCACATTCGTCCCCTGATCAGCCGGTAGTTGCTTTTTCCAGCTGTACGGGGGCGGTGGCTGACATTGATTTCACAGATGTGGAATCCGGCTTTACGGATAATCATCGGATGAAAGAAAAATTCACACCCCGACAATTTACCCTGATAGGGATGAATAATCTCCACACAACTGCGGCGCATACTGCGGAAAGTGCATCCGGAATCGGAAATGGAATCCCCGGTAATCAGGTTCCGGAAGCTGTTTGCTATTACAGAACATCCTTTTCTTACCAGACCGTCGTGACGCCGGTGACGAACGCCGCATACCATATCATACAAACCCATTCTCTCCAGTAAAAGAGGTATCTCCTTTGGATCAAACTGACCATCGGCATCCATCGAGACTATTATCTCCCCCACTGCAGCTTTAAAGCCATCCATCAAGGTATCTGATTGCCCGACACAGTTATCGTGCCGGATCAGCCTGATAGTGGGCCAGGTGCTTTTTCCGGTTTCAGATCTGTTATTGACTTCCGATACAATGGTCTGTACAATAGCTACGCTGTCATCATCTGATGCATCATCTACAACGATAATCTCAGCATTTACCTTCAAGTTATACTTAATGACATCGATTATTTCCACAAGGAGAGCAGCGATACAGCCAGACTCGTTGCGGACCGGAAGCACTATGGAAACTGATGTTTTATTGCCCATTTATCATGTCCTGCTCACTGGGCGACTGTGTCCCGCCATGCCGTATATCGATTTCTTACCACCTGGTAAGACATTTTCTGTTCCCGCTCAGCAGTAACGATTCCACATCCGTTAAATCCTTTCGGGGTGCCCGGGGGGCGCTTTTTATTCATGACCGCCATATAATCATTGAATGCCCACACAACCATACCATTAACATACGCATTTCTGCTCCTGATCGAATCCATGTGGGCTGCTATGAAAAGAGCCTGATGATCCTCGCTTATGTCCTTTTCGAGCATGCTTTTAACCGGTCCGGCAAGTTTTGCTTCAGCGTTGCGCAAACCAAGCTGGGCCTGAGCACCCAGTTCCGACACGATCACCGGCTTATCGGGCCACTCCTGATTTATTTTGTCAAGCATTGGAGGCAGCATGTCAAGTGAGGCCAGTTCCCAGCCGAAGTACTCGTTAACGGCTATGAGATCCAGCGATTCGAAAGCCTTGTCCCAGATATAATAGTAACTGCAGAAAGTAACAAGCCGCGACGGATCGGCCTGCTTTACAGCCGATGCCACGGTACCGACAAAATCGGCTACGGCAGTTTTATAGCTCTTGAACTGATTACCTATAGACCAGACAGCCAGTGAAGTGTAATTACCATGTACCGCTGTCAACTCCTGCATATACGATTTGCCGTATTCCCGTCCAGATTTACTCCCAAGAAAAACCGGATCTGTTTTCCATGCCGGAATTTCATCCATGACAAGAATTCCCATACTGTCGCAGAGTTCATAGATATCACGATGCTGGGGGAAATGGGCAATACGCAGGAAATTCACACCCATTGACTTAAGATCAGAAAGATCCTTCAACCGCTCTTCCCTGGTGGGCGGTGTACCGTCAAGGCGAAGAATATCATGTCTGGCCATACCGCGCAGGTAATAGGGCTTACCATTAAGAATTAATCGCGTTTTTCTGGTGGCAAGCTGGCAAAATCCGCGAAGAGCCGAGGTCACCTCCCCTTTTTCACCGCCAAACCATGGGGTAAACCGCAACTGATATCGAAAAGGATCTTCCGGGGTCCAGGCATGAATTCCCCCGATACGAACAAGAGTATCATTACCTGTAAAAGTAAAGACTGCTGTGATAGATCTCCCATCCTGCGGGGAAATCACAACTGAAACGCTGTCCATCGGGTGCTCTCAGAAGGAGTAAGTGAGCAGTGAAGATCAAAGGTATCATCTGCATGGTGATATGTCCGGATCTGCATCCCGTCAATACGCTGCTTCTCCCTGACAACCAGCGAGACTTCACGGCCGATACCTCCGTATATCCACCATCCCCTTGCGGCAGGATCAGGAATCTGTGCGGGCAGCAATCTGCTGTCAACACGAACTGCAATGCGAAGAACTTTGTCTTCCTGTATGAAGGAATCCAGGTCAACGCTGAATGGAAGGTAAGCATATTTACAGCCCCCCGCGGGAATTCCATTCACAAATACCTCAGCCCGCAGACAAACCCCTTCAAAGGAAAGCGAAACATTCTTTCCTTTAAAATTATCAAAGACATCTATTTCACGGAAATACCACCCGTACCCGCTTGACGGTTGAACACCGGGATTATCTGAAGGGAAAACATGAGGGAGCGTTACTGTTACATAGGAATCGAGGTTGGTCTTTCTGGCATACATGGTGGAGTTGTCGTTCCCTGTGAATTTGAATTTCCACCCGGTGTCAAGGACCATCACTGTCCTGTCGGTCTCATCAAGCCAGGAACATGAGCTGTACCCTGTTGCACAGGAGGTAAATGGAATAACGGCAGTCATTATTAATAAAGAAAGTACAGTAATCCTGAAGAGACAGAGACGAGTCTGGTTCTGTGATTGGAACTTTTTCAAGCAGTTCAGAACACTAATTGACATAACTGATTGC
>JAAYYB010000341.1 GCA_012515615.1 Fibrobacter sp. | reverse complement strand
GCTAAATAAAAGCAGATTTTTTGGAATGTACCAGTTTATAACCAACAACACCGGCAGGGTGCCATGCCGCTTACACTTTAGTGTTAGGTATCATAAGGCGACACGGCATCCTGCCGGGGAACGTTGTATGAAATAGCGCGCCGAAGAGATGAAAACAATGAAGAAAATAGAATTAAGCCCCCCGTGCCAAGAAACCTGCCGTCCATGGCAGGTAAAAAGAGAGAAAGATGATAAAGAAATTACGGATACAAAACTTTAGGTCTATAAAAGATATTACTCTTGATGTGAGTAATCTCAATGCGTTGATAGGGCCAAATAGTACCGGCAAGACAAATATTTTGAAAGCCTTGGATTTATTGCTTGGTGAAGCCTGGACAACTAAAGCAAAAGTATCTCGTGAATATTTTAATGATCCTGCGACTCCTATTGTTATCGAAGCTGAATTAAAAGAGCCTGTAGTATTCAATAATTCTAACGGGTACAATACCTCAGTAAATTCCGTTCGGCTTGAATTAACTATTGAGCCTGATGTTTCCGCAAAGACAACAATAAACGGGGGCAATACATTTTACGGGCAGGAACAATTCAAAAAATTATGCCATTTCATCTATCTACCTGCAGACAGAAACCTTGCTAATGAATTAAGGGTAAGTCAGTGGACAATGCTTGGAAAACTGATGAAAGTTATCCACGAAAACTACATAGAGAATTATTCTTCTGATGACAATTTAAAAGAGGCCTTTCTTGAAGCGATCAATCCAGCGAAGGAATTTCTCGAAAAGGATTTTTCGGCTGATCCCGCTATTGTTACTTTCAAAAAATTCGTTGATTCCTTCAAGAGTAATTGCAAAGCCAATAGTCATGGTTTAGCTAATGATTTTGAACCAGTACTGAACATTTACAACTTGAACTGGTTTTACAAAACACTACAGATACAGGTCAAAGAATCCTTGCCCGATAAACATTTTGACAGCGAAGATGTCGGGGCTGGGATGCAGAACCTCCTTATGCTCTCCATCTTTCAGACCTATGCAGAGCTTATGGGTGGCCGGGTGATATTTGGTATTGAAGAACCCGAGATTTACCTCTATCCACAGGCCCAGCGAAGTCTTTACAAACATTTTCAAAGCATATCCGAGCAATCACAAATATTCTACTCTACTCACAATCCGAACTTTGTGGACGCTGCAAGACCGTCGGATATAATACTCTTACGGAAGTCAATGGAGAATGGCACCTATCCCCTGCAAAAATCAACATACTTCTCTGCAGAAAATGCCAAAAAAGACTGGCACCGGATATATACCCAATTCAACAAAGATCGCAATGAACTTTTTTTTGCCAAAAAAGTACTGCTTGTTGAGGGAGATTCCGACAAGATTCTAATCGCTACTTTATGTGAGCACCATTGGAATATCGATATTGATGCGGAAGGAATATCAATCATTCCATGTGGAGGAAAAGCAGGCGTTTTGTATTTTATCGGCATTTGTCAGATGGTTGGAATTGAAGACTATTTCGCCATATGGGACACAGATAATGAAGTAGATGATCGAAGGGGCATCCTTTCAGCAACATTAGATGCAAAAAAGGGGCTTGCCTTTGAACCGAATATGGAAAGGGCACTGTCTATTTCTGTCGGGGCTGATGCTAAAAAGGTTAAGAATGCTTATGAATGGGTAATAGGTATTACGACAGCGCAAGTACCAGAAATATTGAACAATTTACGATTATTCCTTAATCCCAACTTTACGATTGAGGAATCGGTTGCAGTTATCAACGACGACGATTTACCATTTTGAATTTGAAGGAAGAACAATGCTGAGCGAACAACTCAAAGATTTAGAAAAAAACCTCTGGCAAACGGCCGATACATTGCGTGCCAATTCAGACCTCAAGTCAACCGAGTACTCGACTCCGGTTCTGGGGCTGATCTTCCTGAAATTTGCCGACAACAAATACAGCTATTTTGAAAAAGAGATCAAGAGCGAGTTTGACAAACTCAAAGGCACTCGCAGAGAACGGAAAATCGAAGAGATTGCCCTGGAAAAATGTGGCTTTTATCTGGCCCCCAAAGCACGGTACGACTATCTCCTGAATATGCCGGAAGAAGAGGATATCGCCAAAGCCATTAAAGATGCCATGGCAAGTATTGAAGAATACAAACCGGAGCTTAAAGGAATACTTCCGCAGGATGAATATTTTAAACTGGTTCGTAAAAAGGAGTTTCGGGATTTACCGAAACGACTTTTAAAGAATTTTGCGGATATTCCTAAAGATGCAACCGGTGACATGTTTGGGCAGATTTATGAGTATTTTCTGGGAAAATTTGCAATGGCCGAAGGGCAGGGCGGTGGTGAGTTCTTTACACCCCGCAGTGTTGTTAGGCTGATGGTAGAAATCATTGAACCCCATAACGGTACCGTATTTGACCCTGCCTGCGGTTCCGGTGGAATGTTTGTGCAATCGGCTCATTTTATTGAAGAGCGTCAAAAAGCCGGCAAGAAGAACAACGATACAAGCCTGTATGTGTACGGTCAAGAAAAAACGCTCGACACTGTAAAACTGGCCAAAATGAACCTCGCGGTAAATGGACTACGCGGTGAGATACATCAGGCAATTTCCTACTACGAAGACCCGGTGGATGCTTTTGAAAAGTTTGATTATGTCCTGGCCAATCCTCCTTTTAATGTAGACGATGTAAGCCTTGCCAAAGTGGAACAGGATCGCCGCTTCAATACTTATGGTATACCCCGTAACAAGACTAAGAATAAAAGCAAGGGCGAAGAGACCTGCCCCAATGGCAATTACTTATGGATAAATCTTTTTGCCACTTCTCTTAAAAAAACCGGTCGGGCCGGTCTTGTTATGGCCAACTCTGCCAGTGATGCGCGCCACAGTGAAGCAGATATTCGCCAGAAGCTGATAGAATCCAATCTGATTTACTGCATGCTGACCCTGCCTTCCAATATGTTTTATACGGTAACCCTGCCGGCAACACTCTGGTTTTTTGATAAAGCCAAGAGCGACAACCGCATACTCTTCATTGATGCCCGCAATATCTATACCCAGATCGACCGGGCACATCGCGAGTTTTCGGCGGAACAGATACAGAACATAGCTGTTATCTCACGACTGCACAGGGGCGACCGTCAGGCCTTCGTTGATCTGGTACGCAGCTACTTTGAACAGGGTTTTGAAAAACTTATAGCCAACCGAGACAAGCTGAAAACTGTTTCTGAAAAAGTGACTAAGCTTCTTAAAGAATACGGCATAAATGATGTTCCCGATTTTTCAGGACTCATAGCAAGCGGAAAGACCCTGATTAGTGCATGGGAGAAATGTGAACCGCTGAGTGATATTGCCAAAGAGAACAAGTCACAGAAAGCAATGGCCGAAAAGACACTGCCCTTTTTTGTAAAGCTCCACGAACTACTGAAAATTGTCGACCGCGATGTCCGCACCATCGAAAAAGAGAACAACCGCGCCAAAGATATTCGCCTGCTTAAAACCGAACTGGAAGAACTGCACCGGGAAGTGAAGGATACAGAATACTTTTTCACCCATATTCACTGGCTGCAGGAACGCTTCCCCGAAGCGCAATACGAAGATGTAACCGGTCTCTGCAAACTGGCAACCCTTGAGGAAGTAAAGGAGCAGGAATACTCCCTGAACCCCGGCCGTTATGTAGGTGTGGTAATCGAAGAAGACGGCAAGACCGAAGAGGAGTTTATTGCCGAGATTGTAGGTCTCAATGATGAGCTGGAGGCACTGAATAAAGAGGCTCGTAAGTTAGAAAGCGTGATCGCAAAGAATATTGCGGCGATTGCGGGGGATGCATGAAATCAGCAAAAAAACCAGTCATTTTTATCTCGTCAACCGTGTACGGTATTGAAGAACTTCTGGAGCGTATCTATACACTCTTAACAAATTTCGGGTATGAGGTATGGCTTTCCCATAAGGGTACTGTACCGGTTTTTTCCAATAAATCAGCTTTTGAGAATTGCATTGTTGCAGTTGAAAAATGCGACCTATTTCTTGGACTTATTACCCCCTATTATGGAAGCGGTGTTGATGAAGAAGACGGCATTTCGATCACCCATAAGGAGCTAAGAACAGCGTTAGAGCTCAAAAAACCTCGATGGCTCTTGTCCCATGACCATGTGGTTTTTGCCAGGTCATTTCTGGAAAAGCTTGGGCATAAAACAGCTGCAGAACGCAAGAAGCTGACCCTTGCGAAAAGCCCGATATTCGGCGATCTCAGGGTGATTGATATGTACGAAGAAGCGGTACTTTCCCAAACACCGATGCGAGACAGACAAGGCAACTGGGTGCAAAAATATCAGAACACCGAAGATGCACTGCTTTTTACAAGCGCACAGTTTTCCCGCTTTCAGGAGGTAGAAGCCTTTATCAAAGAAAATCTTTCAAATTCTGCCCAGTTTACCAAAACCTCCAACACCAGGGGGGCTAAGTAATGAAAATCGAAAATCTAAAATCCCTGCTTACCTTGGGTGAGAATCAGAACATTGAGTTTAAATCTGTCTTTAAACCAGATATTGCCGGTAAACAGATCTGCGCATACCTGAATTCTGGTGGTGGATATGTAGTGTGTGGCGTTTCTGATGCAGGTGAAATTACAGGAATACCTACCATAAAGGATCTTAAAAAACTTGAAATAGAAATATCGCAAAAAATTTCACCTCAGGCCTTTTTCTCCTTTGAACTGCACACCATAGAAGGCAAAACGGTGCTGGTTATAGAAGTCCCTTCGGGGAAGGATGTCCCCTATTCCTACGCCAACGATATTTATGTGCGCAGTGGCGACAAAACACAAAAAGCCGATGTGGATACCATCCGCGATATGGTGCTTCGCAGGCAATCTGAACCGGAACGCTGGGAGCGTCGGTTTTCTGATGCGCAGGTCACTGAGGATATTGATTTTACACATCTGAGCCAGACCGCTGATTTGATTCAAAAATTCGGAAGATTGAAATTTCGTGATGCGAGTAAACCGGATCTTGTTCTTGAAGATCTGCTGCTTGCAAAATATGGCAAACTGACCAATGGAGGTGATGTTCTCTTTTGCCGAAATAGTGCCAACCGCTATCCGCAAGTGCGGGTGAAAGCGGTTCGATTCACCTCGGACAAAAGTGACGACACCTATAAAGATTCCAAGTATCTCGAAGGACCGCTTTTAGTGGTGCTCGAAGAACTCTATGCCTTTATCACCCGTAACACCCCAACGGTAACCCATTTCCCCTCTGGGCAATTAGAACGGCAGGAACACCCGCTGTATCCGGAAGAGGCTATCCGAGAAGGTTTGGTAAATGCCTTCGTGCACCGTGACTACACCGACTTTTCCGGAGGGCTATCGGTATTTATCTACCCCAAACGCCTGGAAATCTGGAACTCCGGAGAATTACCTGAGGGCGTAACGGTAAAAGGGCTTAGCACCGGGCATATTTCCGTGTTGCGGAATCCGGATATTGCGCATGTCTTGTACTTGCGGGGAATGATGGAAAAACTGGGCCGCGGCAGCGTGCTTATCCAGAAGGCCTGTAGCGACAACGGTTTACCCAAACCGGAGTGGAAAAGCAATAAAGGAGTAACCCTGACCTTCTTTGCCCCGGAAGTTACCCCTCAAGTCGGGACCAAGCAGGGACCAAGTAGGGACCAAGTTGGGACCAAGCTGGGACTAAGTCGGGATCAAGTAGAATTGCTCATTTTTTGCAAAGAAGAACGAACAATTAAGGAAATGATGGATGTGGCAAAACGATCCAACCGGACAAAATTCAGGGATTCTGTGATTAAACCGCTTCTTGAATCAGGATGGCTTGAAATGACCGATCCTGAAAATCCCACAAATCCTCAACAGAAATATAGACTGACTGAAAAGGGTATTGCGGAGATGGGGGTGGGGAATGAGTAAGTGGACAGAGAAACCTATATCAAGTTTGGGGCGAATTGTAACAGGGAAAACTCCTTCAAAAGCAGAACCAGAATATTGGGATGGCGATGAATTATTTGTTTCTCCTAAGGATATGGAAAGAGACAGCTTCTATATAAGAACAACTCAAGCAAATATTACCAAGAAAGCCCTAACCAAATTCAAGTCGCAAAGATTGCCTAAGAACTCCGTAATGTATACATCGTTAAGTTACGGTTTTGGTAAAATTGGGGTTGCAACAAAAGACCTGCTGACCAATCAGCAAATTACATCTGTAATTTCAAATAAGGATAATGATTTCCGCTTTATATATTACCTTTTGCGTGTAAGCACCCCGCATATTTTCTCATATAATTCTGGGATAGACACTCCGATTGTACCAAAATCGGTTTTTGAAAAGATTCAGTTACCCATCCCCCCTCTCCCCATCCAGCGCAAAATCGCCGCGATCCTCTCCGCCTACGATGAACTGATCGAAAACAACAACCGCCGCATCGCCATTCTCGAAAAGATGGCCGAAGAGATCTACCGCGAGTGGTTTGTGCGCCTGCGCTTTCCCGGGCATGAAAAGGTAAAAGTGGTGAAGGGTGTTCCCGAGGGGTGGGAGGTGAAGAAGGTTAAGGATATCGTTGATCGGAAACCATTCGGAAAAATTTATCGTGAATCCGATTTATCCGAGGATGGGAAAATTATTGTAATTGATCAATCCACAAAAGATTATTTGGGGTTTTATGATGGTGAACCAGAGCATATGGCCAGCATAGATGAGCCGATTATCCTATTTGGAGACCATTCATGCAAGATGTTACTAATGATAAAACCATTTTCCTTAGCTGAAAATGTTGTGCCCTTTAAATCTCGGCACAAAATTCCAATCGTTTATTTGTATTATATGGTGCATAATCTCATTGAAACAACAGAATACAAACGACATTGGACTGAGTTAACAAATAAAAGTGTATTTGTTCCAACAAAGCACTTACAAGAAAGTTTTTCAGAATTCGCAAAGCCATTATTACTGAAAAAAGATAAGCTAGTTGCCTCAACAAATGCTCTAAAAAAATCCCGCGACCTCCTACTCCCTCGCCTCATCTCCGGCAAGCTGGATGTGGAACATCTCGACATTGCCTTTCCTCCGGGAATGGAAGAGGAGCGTTCCTGAATGGCAATTGTCCGAAAGACCATAGAAAAAGTTCCGGCTATACTGGCCCAGCCTATTGTAATTCCGCCCTATCAACGACCCTATAAATGGGATGCTCGTCTGGTGGGTCAGTTATTACAAGATTTGCAGAACCATCAGCATAAACACGCCTACCGCCTGGGTACAGTGGTCTTCTATCGGGATACAGAGGACAATCCTTTGGAAGTGGTGGACGGACAGCAACGACTTATTACGTTAGGCTTGCTCAACTACTTTCTGGAACCGGCTAAAACCCCGGAAATTCTACGGCAAACACTCCCCCATACCATCAGTCAACAGAATGTAAAAAACAACTATCAGCTCATCGGCCAGCAGCTGGGCACCCTCGGCAAGGACGAACGCTTCGCCCTACGCCAGTTTATTATGGAGAAATGTGAGCTGGTAATCGTTGAGCTCAACGACATATCCGAAGCGTTTCAGTTTTTTGATTCCCAGAATGCACGCGGTAAAGAACTTGAACCATACGATCTGCTGAAAGCCTACCATTTACGGGAGATGGCAGATACTACAGAAGCAGAACGCCTGAAATGTGTGGAACGCTGGGAAAAAGAAGTCGATTCCGGCAGACTCAAGTTGGTGATGGATAACTACCTCTACCGTATTCGCCGCTGGTTGCGTGGCTTGCCGGGGCGGGAGTTCATCAAAGCCGATGTGGATCTCTTTAAGGGAATCACTCTGGCTAAAACCATGGATTACCCGTATCTGCAACCCTATCGTATCAATGATTACTTTACCCGCTCCTATGGTGGCGATTCTGTGCGCAGTGTGGATCATCAGAAGGCGCATTATCCTTTTCAGATCAACCAGATCATGATCAATGGCCTGCGCTTTTTTGAATATGTGCATCATTACATTGAACTGACGAAGAATATTGAAAACCACCCTCCCAAAGCCCTGGCATCACTCAATGAAATGCTCAATTCCTATGGAGGGCACAATAGAACCGGAGACCGTTACACCCGCAACCTCTTTAACTGCCTTATACTTCACTATCTGGACAAATTCGGCTCCCATGAGCTCGAAAAATACATTCGACAGGCTTTCGCCTGGGCCTATTCCATGCGCTTGACACAATTTGCCGTGAAACTCGCTACCATGGACAAAAAAGCACTGGAGCAGGGCAATCTATTCAAAGCAGTAGATCAGGCTATTTACCCTTCGGATTTAGGGCGTGTGGTTATCACGCCTCTGAAGCCATCAGATATCAGGGGTACACACACAGAGGTACTTCAGAAAAAATTGCAAGAAATGGGGTATCTAAGCCATGTATAACAGAAATGATTTAAAAGAGCTGAACCTCATAGAGTTGTTTGCCAGCGGGCAATATATTGTCCCGGTGTATCAGAGAAACTATGCCTGGGTTGAGGAACAGATTGAACAGTTGATTTTGGATATCTGGGATTATGCACGCCAAAATCAAGAACGGGAATATTACCTTGGCTCACTGGTGGTCTTTCAACGGGAAGGGGCTGAACATTTTGAAGTGATTGACGGACAACAGCGTCATACAACCTTGTCAATTCTAATGGCAGTACTAAAAAATGAGTTCCAACAGCCACTATCTCAATTCGAATCAATTAATCTAACCTATGACAGCCGCAAAAGGGCGCATCGAACCCTTCAGGCACTTCTGGCCCATCATGAGCTTCTTGAATATGAAGAGTCTATCAAAAATGCCTATGAAATCTGTAAAAAGTATCTGTCATCAACCATTGGCAGTGAACAGTTAAGCCTGTTTAGCTCTTACCTACTCAATAAAGTGAAGATCCTCAGAGTTCTGGTTCCATCCGATACAGATTTGAACCACTACTTTGAGATCATGAATAATCGGGGCGAGCAATTGGAAAAGCATGAAGTACTGAAAGCCCGCCTCATGAATAAACTCAACAAGGAAGATGTTGAAGAATTAACAACCTTTGCGACTATCTGGGATGCCTGTTCTGATATGCGTCGCTATGTCCAGTATGGATTTGATAAAAGCGTGCGCCATGCTGTTTTTTCTGATAATCTCGACAAGATTCCAGCCGATTTTCTTTCCATAAAAAACGCATTGGGAAGTGCCTCTATAAAAAATACCGAGCTCTCCATTCTGGATAGCATCACTGCACCGCTTGTAGATTCAAAGCAACAATCCCGACAGGACGATGCTTCTTCAGAACGGTTCAATTCGGTAATTAATTTTTCAAATTTTCTGCTCCATGCGCTTCGTATTTACTTGAGGAAAAATATCCGTAACAATCAGGAATTTGACATAGCGCTGGATGACAAAGCCTTGCTGGATATTTTTCAGGAACAAGCTGAAAAGATCGACCCAAAAGAGTTTGTTCACCTGTTGCTGCGCCTGCGCTTTTTGTTTGACAGCTACATTATCAAGCGGGAATGGGACGATAAGTGGAGTCTCAAAAAGATTCGCTGGTATGAAAATCGTGACAATATCAACTATGTCAACACCTTTGACGATGAACAGTCAACAAGCCAGATTATACTGATCCTCTCTATGTTGCATGTTTCGTTCCCTTCGCTGATTTATAAGCATTGGCTCAATGGGGTATTGCTCTATCTTCATGAACAACCACAGACAGTGAATGCAAGCGAATACCTAAATTATTTGGAAGAATATGATGATCGTCTGTTCTTTGGTCGATTTTCTGTTCAACCGCTGGAATACAGGGATATTCTCTATAACGCCTGCACAATCAATTATACGCTGGACACAAGCCATCTGGATCAGGCCACTAATACCCAGAACTACATTTTTAACCGGCTCGATTATCTGATTTGGAAAACCAATTATTTTTATAGTAATACGCTTCCTCAAAAAATGCAGTTGAGTTCATCTGTAATCGACAAGTTTATTTTCAGCTTTCGCAGTTCAGTGGAGCACTACTACCCTCAGCATCCAAATGCCGGTGAGCCTTTGGCAAACTGTGACCGATTCGGCAATCTCTGTTTGATAAGCCGTAGTAACAATTCAAAACTCAGTAATCATCTGCCAACGGCAAAAAAAGAACACTACGCTAAATCAACCACAATTGAAAGTTTGAAGCAACAACTCATGATGAGCTATGAGCACTGGGGGCCAGAAGCTTGTGATTCAATTGATGAGCATCAAAATCTCATGATTGCTTTGCTCCGCAAAAAGAACAGTGAAATTGTAGGAGGGGCTACCAATGCCTAACTTTATTTCAGAAGATCAGATAGAAAAAGAAGCGGTCAAGACCCTTGTGGAAAAACTCGGGTATCGCAGCATCAACTGCTTCACTGCAGATATCGAGAACTTGAATGATAATTCAGGGCGAACCAATAAGCAGGATGTTGTATTTCTTGATATACTCCAAAAAAAAGCTGAAGAACTGAATCCCCACATACCTCAAAAGGTTATTACTGATGCTTTAGGCCAGATCACTGCCAAGCGCTATGCCATGTCTCCCATTGCAGCCAACAAGGATGTACATCATCTTGTCAAAGATGGTATTCCGGTTGAATATGAAGACAATACAGGTAAAACAGAACACACAAGTATAAAGTTGATAGACTTTAATCACCCCGGAAATAACGATTTTTGCGCAGTGACCCAGCTATGGATTAAAGGGGAACGATATCCCCGCCGGCCGGACATCATCATCTATGTGAATGGAATCCCGCTGGTATTTATTGAGCTAAAAAATTCCAATGTAAAAGTTCAGAATGCCTTTGAAGACAACCTCACCAACTATAAAAAAGATATTCCGCAACTGTTTCATTACAATGCCTTTTGCATTCTTTCCAATGCCATAGAAACAAAGGTTGGTTCCTTTACTGCCGGATACGAGTATTTCTTCAACTGGCTCCGTGTTGAAGACGAAAAAGAGAAGGTCGATAAAAAGCAGATAAAAAAAGAGGGCAACAGTCTGGAGCGGGTTTTGTTTGGGCTTCTGGAAAAGCAACGCCTGCTGGATTACATAGAGAACTTTATCATCTACCACAAAGAGACCACCAAGATTATTGCACAGAACCACCAGTTTATCGGTGTAAATAAGGCAGTCGCCTCTTTCTCTGACAGAGAAAACCGGGAAGGTCGCCTTGGGGTGTTCTGGCATACGCAAGGCTCGGGCAAGAGTTTCTCCATGATATTCTTGAGCCGGAAAATTTTCCGTAAATTTTCCGGCAACTATACCTTTGTCATAATAACAGATCGTGATGACCTGGATGGTCAAATTTACCGCAACTTCTTAAATACCGAAACAGTCCAGAAAAAAGAAGCGGCGCAGCCCAAAGACAGCAAAGAGATGCGGGATTATTTATCACGCAACATGCGTTTTGTCTTTACCCTCATCCAGAAATTCCGCTACGACAAAGGAAAAGAGTATCCTCTTCTTTCTGAACGCAATGACATCATCGTTATTGTCGATGAAGCTCATAGATCCCAGTACAAAGGGCTTGCGGAAAACCTGCGCAAGGGACTCCCAAACGCGCAATTTTTTGCCTTTACGGGCACACCGCTGCTGGCCAACCGCATCGACCGGGATGGCAAAACAAAGGCCTGGTTCGGTGAGTATGTGAGTGAATACAACTTCGCGCAATCTATAGATGACGGTGCAACTGTTCCGCTTTTTTACGAAAAGCGTGTCCCGGAAGTTCTTATCCAAAACGATGATCTCAGCGAAGAGTTCTACGAGATTCTGGAAGATGAAAATCTCGATGAAAAGCAGCAGGAAAAACTGGAAAAAGAGTTTTCTCAAGAGATAGAAGTTATCAAACGGGATGACAGGCTCGAAACAATTGCAAAAGATATTGTCTACCATTTTCCCCGTCGAGGCTATCTGGGTAAAGGTATGGTGATTTGCGTAGATAAATTTACCGCAGTCAAGATGTACGACAAAGTACAACACCACTGGAAAGAAGAAATAAAAAGCCTTGTCGGAAAAATAACCAGGACACCGAGCGAAACTGAAAAAGAACAGCTTAAAAAAATATTGGATTACATGCGCAAGGTCGAGATGGCGGTAGTTGTCAGTGAAGATGCTGGAGAAACTGAGAAGTTTAAAAAAGTAGGGCTTGATTTCAGTATTCACAGAGAAAGATTAAACTCACTTGATAGTAATGGTCACGATGTTGAATACCGTTTTAAAGATCCCGAGGACTCCCTGCAACTGGTTTTTGTCTGTGCCATGTGGCTAACCGGTTTCGATGCTCCTACTGTATCGACACTCTATCTTGACAAGCCGATGAAGAACCACACCCTTATGCAAACTATAGCCCGGGCCAACAGAGTAAGTTCCTATGTAATCCAGGATGTGATAAAGAAGAATGGTGAAATCATTGACTATTACAATGTATTTCGCAATATGAAAAAAGCATTAAGGGATTATGGTCAAGGATCAAAAGAAAAAGATGATGAGCCAGTACAGGAGAAAAGCAAGCTCTTTGAATTGCTGGATAGTGCCATACAAGACGGCATTACCTTTTGTGCATCACACGGAATCGAACTGGAATCGGTATTGAAAGATAAACGGGTATTCAACAAGATTGATACTTTCAAAGAGTTTGCCGACAAACTGCTTGAAAAAGATAATTATCGCAAAGAATTTAATGTTTATGAAAATACGATCACCTCACTCTATGAAGCGTGTAAGCCTGAAATACTTGATAAACAGTTTCGGCCAATGGTTCCGGTGTTTCAATATTTACGCGGTATCATAGACAGCATTGTAGGCACTTCGAACATTGATAAAGTAAAGGGACGGATATCTGACCTGCTGGATCAAAGCGTTGTTTCGGCTACTGGTGCCATGGAACTTAAGGAAGTACCTGAAAATGAATATCAGGTTATTCAAAAGGGGAAGACCTGGGATTTAAGTAAAATCAACTTTGAAAAACTTGAACAGGATTTCAAGGAAACCAAGTACAAAAATATCGAGATTTCTGATCTGAAAGCATTTATTGAAGACAAACTTGAAAAAATGCTCAAAGACAATATCACCCGAACGGATTTTGCAGAACGACTACAGGCGATTGTTGACAACTATAACTCTGGCGGTTCATCCACAGAAAATTATTTCGAAGACCTTATGGATTTCGCCAAAACAATGAGAGAAGAAGATGAACGCCATATAAAAGAGGGTTTGTCAAAAGATGAACTGGAACTCTTTGATATTCTGAAAAAAGATAAATTGACCAAAGAAGAAGAAAAGAAAGTGAAACTTGCTGCCAAAGATTTACTAAAGAGACTGATTCAGGAACATCCCAGAATCCTTGTACAGGACTGGTATAAGGACAGTCAAAGCCAGATACAGGTTCGTGCAGCCATAGAAGAGGTGCTTGATAAGGATTTACCAGAAACATACGATCGAGTGGAATTCAAAAAGACCTGCGACAGAGCTTATGACTTGGTTTATGAATATTCATCCAGGGGATTTAAATGGGCAGCTTAAAAACAAAGAATCCAACCTCCGCCGTCCTGGCTACGGTTGGATGGCACGGGGGAAAGACAAAGACAGAAGAACGGCGCGCTACATCATACAACAGCGGCTATACAAAATGCCTGCCGCAGGCGCAACACAGGCACTTCGCATAGCCGCAAAACGTTAGTTGAAACCACAATATCGGGGCAGGTCGTTGGGGTCAATGGTTAGCCTCATGTTACTGAACATTAGATGATTTATGCGTAACAATTTTTTGTAAATTGGATTTGAACGGAGGGATTGTAT
>JAAYYB010000421.1 GCA_012515615.1 Fibrobacter sp. | reverse complement strand
TGGTATTATCAGTATCATCTATGTCTTGCATCCAGTAGACTACAGAGTAATTGGCATTTCCTGCATTCCACACCGCGTGGAGCGTCAGTTTATCGGTTACAGACGTATTAAAACTATATGCTTGCGCTCCATTCTCTGTTGTAGACCAATGCTTGAAGGTATAGCCAAGTCTTGTTGGATTATCTGAGGGTTTTGTGGCTTTGCCGTTGTGTACCACATATTGCGGCAGGATTGTTGTACCGCCATGGGTATTGAAGCTTACTTCCCACTGATCTATCAAGACAGCGTAGAGGGAGGTGTCTCCATCAATGTTTGTCCCGGCGAAATCAAAAGCCGATCCGTCAACCGTATCGGACCAATGTGACAGAACCTTGCCTGGAATGTTGACTGTAATAGGAACACCGCTGCTATCTGTCTTTGTGCCGGGAGGTACTTCCTTGGTGGCGATCACATTGCCATTATAGACAAAGTAGACATAGGCCACAGGGGTAAATTTCGCCTTTGCTTCGACCTTATCGGGTGTGTTTGCATTCACCTCAATTGGGTCATTAAAAAGCACCTTATCGTTGCCGACAAACCATCCGGTGAATTTCGTCCCGTCGGGCGCCTCCGGCGTTGCCGGAGCGATGAGCGATTGACCATTCTTTACAATCTGGGTGTCCACAAGCTTGGTGGGAATGCCATCACCCTCAACCCAAAATTCATAGGTTTTGGTATGAACAAACGGCGCCGCCTTGCTCATGCTGAAACCACTGGAAAACCCGGACACTATTTCGGCCAGGGTGCCAAGCGGTATCATGCTTAAGAGCATGATAGCGGTGATTACCAACGCCGTTGCTCTTCTAAATTTCTGATTCATGGAGATCCTCCTCAAACTCTTTAGGTTATGGAAATGCCGTGATTAATCTTCCCGGGCGTTTTTCCTATTGATTGCTATTATACCTTTAATAGGAAGCTTTCAACAATCATAGATAGGGAAAAATCGGGCACATTCATGCCCGACGCGAAATTGGTTTATTCCGCAACGCCTGAAACATCCACGGCAACCCTCCAGAACCAGTAGTAGTTGACGTCATCGACGGTAAAAGTAAAGGTGTCGCTGTCAGCGCCCTGAATATCCTGATAGTCTGTCTCGTCATTCTGGCTGCACTGCCACCGGAGGGAGTAAATCAACCCCTCATAGCCCTCCAGCTTTGCGGTCAGCCGCACGATATCCCCGGCTTCCACATAGTCCTTATCACCCCAGTAGGAATAGATGGTGATCTTGCGATCCGGGAACTGCTCATCCAGGATTTCATAAAGGGGAATGCCCAGGGGCAGCTCCTCTTCCACTGCAGGCGCCTCTGCGGCGGGTTCTTCCACTGCGGGTTCTTCGGCGATGGGCTCCTCAGCGACAGGCTCTTCCACTACCGGTTCTTCCGCGGCGGGCTCGTCAGCTATGGGTTCATCGATCACGGGTTCTTCCACTACCGGTTCTTCGGCGGCGGGCTCCTCAACAAGGGGATCATCTACTTCGGGCTCTTCCGCAACAGGTTCATCAGCGATAGGCTTCTCAATCGCGGGTTCGTCCACTGCCGGTTCTTCGGTGGCAGGTTCTTCCGCAGCGGGTTCATCGGCGATGGGCTCGTCGACCACAGGCTCTTCCGCAGCGGGTTCGTCAGCGATAGGTTCCTCGACCACAGGCTCTTCCACAGCGGGCTCATCAGCGATGGGCTCA
>JAAYYB010000340.1 GCA_012515615.1 Fibrobacter sp. | reverse complement strand
TTCAATCGAGGCAGGGTTTGAAAGTTTCCAGTCCTGAAGAGATAGCTTACAGACTGGGTTATATAAGCGCAGAAGATCTTCTGGAACTGGCAAAGCCCATGGAGAAGAACAGCTACGGAAAATATCTACAAGGCCTTGTAGTCAATACCCGTGATCTTCAGAGTAGAGTAGTGTAACAACCATTTTTTTCAAAAAGTAATTACACAGGAGTGAGATGGAATTCATAAAAACAGATTTCGAAGGGCTTTACCTCATAAAGCCAGCAGTTTTCAAGGATAACAGAGGATTCTTCATGGAATTCTATGCAAAGGAAAAATTCGCTGATGCCGGCATTGACGCCTGTTTCGTACAGGACAATCATTCAAAATCGATGAGCGTGGGAGTGGTAAGGGGACTTCATTTTCAGGACCCCCCTTTCAGTCAGGCCAAGCTTGTCAGGGTTACAAAAGGCGCTGTTTACGATGTGGTGGTTGACTTAAGAAAAAACTCCCCGACATTCGGCAAGTGGACAGGTTTTGAACTGACAGAGGAAAACTTCATGATGATGTTTATTCCAAGGGGTTTTGCACACGGGTTCTGCACGCTTGTTCCGGATACCGAATTTCAGTATAAAGTTGACAATCCATACTCTGCGGCCCATGACAGGGGTATCCGGTGGGATGACAGCGACATCGGGGTAAACTGGCCGGTTTCTGAACCGGTGATTTCTAAAAAAGATTCTAATCTTCCCTATTTAAGGGAAATAGTTTCCCCATTCTAACTGATTTGCAGATGAATTCCAGTTATAAAACAAAAAAAGCATTGCACAGAATTCTCTTATGCGGCATTGGCTATTCTGTTTATTTCCTGTCATACGGTTTGTACATGCTCTTTTCACCGTTTCTTCTGCTGCTCTCATTCAGTCCCGAACTCATGTACAAGGCCGCAAGAACTGTAAACAGATCTTTCCTTTTTTTTCTCACCAGAATATTTCTACCCTGTCTCCATATTTACAAAATCGCGGAAAAGCCCTCGTTTGAAGGAATCAAGGACGACTTGCCAAAGATCTTTGTGGCAAACCACCGCAGCCGTCTTGATGGCCCCATAATCATTCCATTTCTGAAAAAAACCGGTGTGGTCATTAAGACCAGTTATGCCCGTCTTCCGGTGTTTTCCTCTTTTGTCAAACATCTCGATTATGTCAGTGTAAGCTCAGATTCAGTAGCGACGATGGCGACTGCTATAAACAAATGTAAAGAAATGTTCAGGTCCGGTTCAAGTATCCTGATTTTCCCGGAAGGGACACGTTCCCGCTCCGCGCGCCTCATGTCCTTCAAGGATCTTGCTTTCCGGCTTTCCATCGAAACCGGCTACCCTGTTATCCCGGTGGTTGTCCACAGTGAGTGCCCTTTTATGGCAAAGATTCCCGGAAGCCTGGTGCCTCCGTTCAGGATGAACTTTACAATCAGGGATCTGCCCCCGATGGTTCCGGAAAAAGATGAACGGGCCTCCCATTTCGCTGACAGAGTCAGAAAAAGGATGATGGAGGAGATTCGTATACTCGATAAGGGTACTGTATGGGATCCTGACCAAATAAACAGAGAGGAGGCTCAATGATGCCGTCAGAGAAGTACACTCTTGAATCTATAATGAAAATCCTTCCGCACAGACCACCATTTCTCTTTGTGGACAGAGTGGTTAAACTGATACCGGATCAGACTATTATTACAGAAAGAGAACTTCGACCTGAAGAGCCTCATTTTGCCGGTCACTTCCCCGGGTTGCCGATAATGCCCGGAGTGCTTGTCACTGATGCCCTGGCGCAGACTGCAGGTCTGCTTTGGGGACTTTCGAAGGTTGAAAAAGGCGGCGAGATATCATCCCAGCCCGAGATCTTTTTTCTTGCAGCTGCAAACATGAAATTCACTCACCCGGCCACCCCCGGAGAAACACTTCGGATGACTGCCTGCACGGACCGGGCTTTCGGATCATTGATTTCGTATACAGTAGAAGCATCTGTAGGAAGAAACCTTATTGCAAAGGGAACAATGACTCTTGCATTAAAGGAAAATCTCTAATTGAAAATATTAATTCTGAAATCAAACCCGAGAAAAAGCGGATTTACAGAATATTGTGTAGAGCTGTTTGTCAGAGGTATAAGGGATACTGGTATCGAACCTGAGATTATTGATCTTACCGCGATTAATCTGGGGAGCTGCAGAGGATGTTTTAACTGCTGGACCGCAACACCTGGAAAATGCCGACAGAAAGATGACGGGTACCAGCTTCTTCACAAGTTTCTCGACTGTAATCGCCTGGTCATGACATCGCCCCTTTATGCTTATTCTCTCAGCAACAGCCTTAAAGTTTTCATGGAACGTACTCTCCCGCTCCTTGCCCCCGGGATAAAACTCAGCACCACAGGAAAAGACCATAACAATCTCAGGTACCCGCAGAGAGGACCTGAGAAAATGTCGGCCCTGATAGTCGGAGGTTTGAAGGACCCCGGTCACTACAGAGGCGCAGTGGAATCACTGAGACTTTATGCGGAAGGATTTGGCATTGAGTTCTGCGGAGCAATGATACGTCCGGAATCATTTTTTATGCAGTTTACTGATACTAAACCTAAAACTATAAAGATCATCGAGACTGCGCTTATCAAGGCCGGAAGGTCATTTGCATCAGATGGCAAGATAAGTGAAGAAATTATGCATGATATCTGCCTGCCGCTTGCACCTGATCTCAAGACTTTTGCGGAATATTCCAACATCTACTGGGAATATGCCTCCCACGGTGGAGATCTGGAAGAGATCAGGAAAAAGACCAGAGATGATATACGGATAATGATGAGCGAGATGGCGTTGAGTATCGATCCTGTCGCAACAAAGGATGTAAGGTGCGCGATTCAGTTCATCTTTCCTGATAAAAAGATGATGTCTTATCTTCAGATCGACAGGGGGAACTGCATCGCCGGTCTGGAACACCGATCACCTGATTTGTCAATATCCTGTTCCAGTGAAGTCTGGACGCAGATAGTTCACAGGGAAACGGACCCGTTAAAGGCCCTGATGGCAGGGGAAATAGTCCTTAAAGGGGACAAGTCTCTGTTTCGTAAAATTGGAAGATTTTTTCCACCTGCCAGCCACTGATCTCAGGCAGCCTTTTTCCCCTGTATAGCAGTGATATCCGGATCAGCTGAGATAATGATGTCAATGTCTCTGTTCTCCAGCGTTTCATGTTCCATTAAAGAAGAGGCGAGGAGATCCAGTTTGCCACGATTCCGGGCAAGGATCTCCAGGGCGCGGCTCTCCTGCTCCAGAATGATTCGCTGGACTTCCTCGTCAATGATTCTTGCAGTGTATTCACTGAAATCGCGTGGTTGAGAGAGCTCTTTTCCAAGAAACGGATGCTCTTCTCCCTGATTGAAAGTTGCCGGACCCAGTTTTTCACTCATTCCCCATTGACATACCATCTTACGGGCTATCTGCGTTACCTGCTTGAGATCTTCAGCGGCGCCGTTTGTCAATTCATTATAAACAAGTTTCTCCGATGCTCTTCCTCCAAGTGCGACGGCGATACGGGCAAGAAGGTAATTGCGACTGAAATTGGAACGGTCGGCATCGGGGATCTGCTCCGTAGCCCCCAGGGCACGTCCTCTGGCTATTATTGTTACTTTCTGCAGCGGGTCAGTTTCAGGCAGAAGCTTAGCCATCAGTGCATGGCCTGCTTCATGGTATGCGACAATCTGTCTGTCGCGATCTCCCAGCTTATCCTCCCGCTCTGCACCAAGAAGGATTTTGTCCTGGGCCTCTTCGAAATCTTTAAAATCAACGACTTTCTTTCCCTTACGCCCTGCAAGCAGTGCTGCCTCATTGACAAGGTTTCTAAGGTCGGCACCAGAGAATCCTACAGTACGGGCGGCGATGTTCTCAAGCTTGACAGAATTGTCAAGAGGCACATTCTGGGCATGTATTTTTAGGATCTCTATCCTGGCACTTTTCTGAGGCAGATCAAGGGTAATCTGTCGGTCAAAACGTCCCGGCCTGGTTAGGGCCGGATCAAGGACATCAGGCCGGTTTGTAGCAGCTATCACAACCACAGATTCATAAGGCTCAAAACCATCCATTTCCGTGAGAATCTGATTCAGTGTCTGCTCCCGTTCATCATGACTGCCACCCAGGCCGGCTCCACGCACACGTCCCACCGAATCCAGCTCATCAATAAAGATTATTGCCGGATGTTCTTTTTTCGCATTCTCAAACATATCTCTCACCCGTGAAGCTCCGACTCCAACAAACATCTCGATGAATTCTGAACCGCTGGTGCTGAAAAACGGTACCCCCGCCTCTCCGGCGGTTGCCCTGGCCAGAAGTGTCTTGCCGGTTCCGGGGGGACCCATCAGAAGCACACCCTTTGGAATTGTGGCTCCAAGCGAGGTGAATTTACGTGGATCCTTCAGGTATTCGACTATTTCCTGAAGGTCGGTTTTTGCATTTGTCAGACCGGCGACATCATTGTATTTCACAGCCGACATCTCTTTGCGGAATCGCTTTGCCCTTGATTTGCCGATTCCGAAAATGTTTGTCCCGGGCATCCCCTTCATCTGACTGGATAACCTCCTGCCCGCATAGATAAAATAGCCGATAAGAAAAAGCCAGGGAAAAAGAAGTACCAGAAGACTCATCCACCAGCTTGACCCATCCGAAAGCTCTGCCCGGATTACAACCCCTTTATCCTCAAGCAGCGAAATTAAACCCTCATCATTTATAACCGGCATCACGGTATTGAAATACCCATACGATACCGAATCGGCACCAGTGTACTTTCCCTTGAAATTTCCAAGGATTTCATTACCCTTGAACATTACCTCCCCGATATTTCCATCCCTGACCTGCTCTTTAAAAACTGAGTAGGGAATAACTACACGATCCTTTACAGAAAAGGAACCGAAAATGTATGAAAACAGAATTGTCAGAATCGTTCCCCATATCAGAAATCTCCAGAAAGAAAAATTCATCTCCGGCTGCTTGTTCTGTACTGTGCGGTTTTCTGCCATTTCTCTGCCTTTGCAAAGGGTGAATGCCTACTTTTCTTTTGAGAAGCAAAGAATATGCCCCGAATGTTGAATGCTGAATTTTGAATGCTGAATGCTGAATTTTGGTGCCCATTATCCCGGCGGTTGGGAGCGGCTCATCGTGAGCGCGGAGGGGAATAAATATAAAATGGAATACAAAATTTATGGATGAGAATGAAATATCAAGAATAATTATAGGAGCAGCAATTGAAGTCCATAGAATTTTAGGCCCCGGTTTATTAGAATCAATTTACGAAGAAGTGTTATACCATGAACTTCACCTGAGAGGGATCAGATTTTTAAGACAACAACCGGTTCCGATACATTATAAGGACATTAAACTTGGAACAGATTTAAGATTGGATTTATTGGTTGAAGAAAAGGTAATCGTTCCCCAGAACTAATATGGATATAATCCGCCCTGGGGCTCGGATTTAAAGGCAAAAGAATTCGAAACAGCAATTGATCGTCAGAAATTACTATCATATTTACTGTTAAGTAAGAAGAAATTGGGATTGATTATTAATTTTTATGTTGCAATACTGAAAGATGGAGTTGAACGGATAGTAAATGGTTTAAAAGAATAAAAACCGGAAATAAGATCGGAATTTAAACGCAGAGTGCGCAAAGTTCGCAGAGAATAAAAATAAAATAGGAAATAGGACGCAAAGTATAAACGCTCCGCGTTTACAGGATGGGAACAGGGATTATAATAATCACTACCGCATGAAACTGGGATTCTTATAAACGCGAAGCGTTTCCCCCTTTGCGCCCTTTGCGCCTTTGCGTTTTAAACTCTCATCTTGAATAATAACAGAAGTATTAATTGAAAACAATAATGAGTCTGAGCGTATCCATGCGTAAAAGACAATCGGTGAGAAAACAGGCCACCAACATGCCATGTTGAATGTTAAATGTTAAACGGCGGGAGGCTCATTCTTGACAAATACTGAACGCGGAGAGACTCACCCTTCGGCAAAAAGCTAAGGGTGAGCGGAAGGACGATCGTTGAACGCTGAACCTCTGGACGATCTTTAATTTTTATCTTCTCCCGGGAACTTTGGCCGCGGATCGCGTGACTCCCGGGCCCCTGGATTCCAGGCCGGGTAATCTCTTTCAATCGGGAAAGCCTTCTGCTGCTTGACTATTTCAAGCATCTCCAAAAGTCTCCGATCAACCCGCCAGTGGAATGTATCCTGTTCATTTAAATTCCCGGCCGCAGTACTGCTTAAAAGCTCAATTGCCTCATCCACATCCTTTACGGCCCAGATATGGAACATGCCGTTGTGCATTGCATCGATCAGTTCCCGTCTCAGCACAAGATTTCTTACATTGGATGCAGGGATACAGACACCCTGGTTTCCTGTAAGTCCTATCTGTTTGCAAACCTCATAAAACCCTTCTACCTTTTGAGTGACACCGCCTACAGCCTGTACCTCACCCCACTGATTGACAGATCCGGTAATTGCGATGTCCTGCCGCAGCGGGATCCCTGCGAAGGCGCTAAGGAGGCACACCAGTTCCGCAACGGTCGCACTGTCGCCTTCGATCATGCCGTAGCTCTGCTCCATGGCGATGCTTGCAGAAAGAGAAAGCGGATGCTTCCCTGCATATTTATTGCGCATATAACCCTCTAGAATCAGCATCGCTTTATCAAAACTGCTTCCGCTTAGATGGCTCTCCCGCTCGATATTGATTATTCCAGCGGCCCCGACTCCCACACTGGCTGTGATCCTGGAGGGTCTGCCAAAAGAGTAGTCGCCAAGCTGAATGACACCGAGCCCGTTTATCTGTCCGATCGCGGATCCTTCAATATTAATGAGAAGAGTTCCGTTTGCGATATATTCCCGCATTCGCTCAGCGATAAGGTTTGAGCGGTAGATTTTCTCCTCTACTGCCTTTCTCACATGATCCACGTTCACAATGGCCGCGCTGTCTTTATTGGCCCAGAAATTTGACTCTTTAACAATATCGGCCATACGGCTCAGTTCAGAAGTGATTTTCCCCTTTTCCCCGGCCATCCTCGAGCCGATCTTTACCAGCTCTGCAACTGCCTGGGCATCAAAAGGAAGTGTGCCGTGCTTTTTACTCTGTGCCTGAACAAAACGGGCCATCAGAAGCTCCGGGTTTTTAATCTGATCGAGTTCGGGGGCAAAGTCGGCCTTTACTTTAAACAACTCCGGGAAATCTTCATCGTAAAGCTGTAGAAGATGATAAATGAGAGGGTTTCCCACCACTACCAGCTTTACTGTGATATCGACAGGCTCAGGTCTCAGGGAAGAAGTGGCGAAGACACCGAAGGGGTCGTACATGTGGTATTCCAGTTCGCTGCTTTTCAGGGTCCTTTTGAGCTCTTTCCAGACAAGGGGTTCTGTGAGTGCCTCCATGAGGTTAAACACAAGATAACCCCCGTTGGCTTTAAGGATGCTTCCAGACTTTATCTGCTGGAAATTTGTAAAGAGCCGTCCTGTCCGGTCAAACGTTCCTGTAATTGTTCCAAACAGGTTTTTGTAGTTGGGGGATTCTTCGATTACCACCGGTGCCCCCTTAAGATCGCTATTGTCAACAATGACATTTACAGAGTAGTCGATGAAGGAATCTTCAGGAGGAACTGCCCCGATAATGGATGCAAGCATCTGCTGTTGACTGGCGGGTTCTTTTTCCCTGAATCTGTTGAGGTTCTCAATCATGTGCTCTTTTATTGTATTGAGCCATTTATGCAGTTTTTCATTGGAAAATTTATTCTTGATATCATCGATTGCCGGTCCGATCAGCCGCGATGCGAAGTCCTGCTCGATTTTGCGTACTTCATCACGGAGCTTCTGACCTATCTCTTTCTGTTGATTTATTACTTCAGTAACCATCCTTCCGATTTCCTGCTGATCATTGGTGAGGATCTCTTTCTCCAGGGGCGAGAGGGTTTCAAATTCCTCGGCATTCATCGGACGGTTCCCTTTCTTGGGAATCAAGATTACCCGCCCGTCGGGGGTTTCCTGCAAAAAGAGATTTTTTTTGGCTGCCATGTGGTCCAGTTTCTCAAATGCCTCTTTGCCCATGTTTTCGTACTGTTCTGTGAGACGTTGTTTTTCTTTGCTGAAGTCTTCCTGACGAAAAGCTCTGGGGACATCCTCTTTGAGTCTTGAGACAAGAACGTCCATCTCTTTTTTAAGCTCTTTTCCTCTCCCGGGGTCGAGGAAAACAGCCAGGGGTCTGTCTTCCTGCTGGAAGTTATTGACATAGATAAGATCAGGAGGAACAGGGTTCCCTTCGGCTTTATCTGTGAGCATTTTTTTCACAAGAGCCTTCTTACCCATGCCGCTCATGCCTGACATGTAAATGTTATAGCCGTTCTCATTTATTCCAAGGCCAAGTTCCAGTGCCCTGACTGCCCTTGGCTGACCGACTATTTCATCGAGCGGTTCTATTTCATTTGTGGTGGAAAAATCGAGCCTGCTGAAGTCTATTGGTGGTTCAGCATCTTGCGGACTGAGCTCAAATCTCTTCTGAAAATCTGTCATTTTGTCTCCCGGCTTGCGGTTTTATAAGCTTTTTTTGGGAAGAATTATTTCGTAGACTCCATCTATAAACCTGGCCTTTGCCTTCCTGGTGTCAACGGGGCCCGGAAGATCAATTTTGCGTCGGAAACACCCCTTTGCCCGCTCTGTCACCAGAGTTCGTCCCTTGTTAAAGGACTGAAGCACTTTCCTTGTGCCGCAGATTGTGACTGAACGCTCCTGTGGCTGCATCTGGACATGCGAAGAGTCGATTCCGGGAAGGTCGGCCTCTATGAGGAAAGCCTCATCTGTTTCGTAGACGTCAATGGCAGGATTCCACGACGGTTCCACTACACTCCAACGGGTGTGAATCAGCTCTGAAAATGCCGCCTCTATTTCCGATTGCAGAAAGCCTGATTTTCTTATCCTCTGCCCTGCATTCTCCATTTTTTTGTACCTCAGTTCCAACACTTGAGTATGAATGTTGTCTCTATCAAGTTTCAGATTTGTGACTACATCTGCT
>JAAYYB010000339.1 GCA_012515615.1 Fibrobacter sp. | reverse complement strand
TTAACCGGGCTGGAGCGAAAGAGGGAACAGAGGCTGTCTCAAAACTTGACAATTGTTAAATTGAATACTATTTTTACGATCTATAATAATAGAGATCGTGAGGTATAAATGAGTTCTCAAATCGATGCCGATTATTCAAAGGTCTTTCTATTTCCACCCTCATTAGAAGATTTCGTTCCTGCAAATGATCCCGTACGTTTCATAAGAGCATTTGTCGACTCCTTAGATCTTGAAAATCTGGGATTCATAACCCGTGTGTCCAAAGATGGAAGACCGGGCTTTGCACCATCATTGCTCTTGAAGATCTGGTTATATGGCTCATACGAAAGAATAAGCAGTTGCCGAAAATTAGAACGTAAATGTAAACGAGATCTGGCACTGCTGTGGCTTAGTGGGATGAATTATCCTGACCATAATACACTTTGGAGATTCTTTTTTGATAATAAAAAGGCCATCAAGCAGTTGTTCAAGAAATCGGTGCAGGTAGCTATTAAAAATGATTTAGTCGGAATGGTTTACCACGCAATTGATGGAACAAAAATTTGCGCTAACGCATCGAGATTTAAAAAGCTGGACAAAAAGGGCATGAAGATACTCTTAGAACGGCTGGATGAATATATTGCTGCAATGGAAAGACAAATTAAAATAAGCAAAGATGAACCTGATGACAGATTACCTGAGGGCCTTCAGAAAACTGAAGAGTTGAAGAAGAGAGTCAAAGAGACTGTGGACTCATTACAGAATAAGGAAAATGGTACACTGAACATTATAGATATAGACAGTCGCAGGATAATGACAAACAAGGGAATAACAGAGTATTCCTACAATGCACAGGCTGTCGCAGACCAGAAATGCGGAATTATAGTAGGATCGCAGGTCACTCAGGCAGAATCAGACAATCATTTGCTAACTGAAATGATAGCAGAAGTAAAGGATACGGCTGGCAGCAATGCCAAATACAGCGTTGCCGATGCAGGTTATTTCTCAGGTGAGGAGATTGCTAAAAGCGAAGAATTACAGTCTCAAACTGATATATATGTAAATATTCCCAAAGAACATAACTCAAGTGCTGTTAAGAAAAGTGACGACAAATACCACACTAATAATTTCAGGTATGATAAAGAGCAGGATGTTTATATCTGTCCGCACGGTACAGCATTGAAAAAAGCTTACCAGAGAAGTAACAGTATTGCTTATAACTGCACTGGATTTGATAGTTGCAGTTATAAATCTTTTTGCACTCGCAGCAAAAAGATAAAACAAATAACAGTGCATAAAAACCATGAACAGATACGCAGACACAAGGAAAAGATTAAAAGTGAAGAGGCCAGAGCACTGCTTCGACAAAGAGGCGGCTGTATAGAAAAGGTGTTTGGCCACATAAAAGAGCAATTAGGTCTTCGCAGGTTTAGAGCAGTTGGCAAGAGTAATGCAGAAGCTAACTGGTATTTTGTATGTACGATCTACAATCTCCAGAAAATATGGACCGTTAAGGGCATATCCGCCTGTTTTACCTGAGGAAGTCTGTTAGCACGTGCGCCAGGCAGGACTGCAGGGGCACCTGTACCCAGGTGCAGTATGCTCAAAGAGCTGAGCGGGCTTTGACGCGCAGCGATACAAACGGCATACCGAGGAGGAACGACGAGCCGGAAGGAGGGCCGGTGACGTCCGCGGCAGGCGCCCAGAATCCTGACTGGGTTTTGAGACAGTCTGAACACCCTCTTCAAAAAAAATAATTACGAATTATGAATTATTAATTACGAATTTTAAAAATTCAAAAAAGCTCCAAAGTCTGGACTCCTTCTTTCGAAGGAATCACGAAGTGACAAAAAGGTTGCGCCTTGATCTGTATCGCTTATCTTCAGTTTCCTTTCTCCATCAGCCTGTCAATATTTTTCTGAATCTCAACTTTACTGATAAAAGGGTCGATCTTCCCTGATGAAGAGTCGATTACCGCGATAGCACTCTGGTATAGACGAATCGCTTTATTCAGATCTCTCTTCTTTTCATAAGCAGTACCGAGCTGGAATATCAGCTTGGGCTCTTTTTGTGTAACCTTTGATTCCTCCAGGAGTGTTATGCATTTGGCGTACTCGCCGAACCTGATAAGTGCCTCTGCGTAAGTGTCAAGGATATCAGGTGAGGCAGGGAGAATTTTCCAGGCGCGTTCGACTGCTTCAGTTGTAATCTTCTTGTCAGGGTTTTCAGTCTGAAGCATTGCCCAGGCCATGTTATTGTAAATTGCGGCAGTCCCTGCATCCTGCTCTTTTTCTTCTTTCCGGGAATTAAGCAGACCACCATAAACATCTGCGGCTTTTTCATTCTTCCCCATTTCCATAAGAATTTCCGCATAAGCAAGTGACAATTGTGGTGAAGGCTTTTCAGCAACGGCCTTTTCAATAATTTGTAACGCTTCAGCGTCTTTACCCTGTTTTCTCAGGATCTGGGTCTCAAGAGGAACGACCTGTTCCCGTGGAAGATTGCCTGTGTGGCACAGCTCAAGAGCCTTTTCATAGTCTCCTTTTACGATCATCGCTGAGATTCTGGTCGTACGGAACCTTGTCTCCTCTGGAAACTGTTTTTCAAGAGATGTCAGGAGTGTTATTGCACTGTCCACTTTTCCTGAACGCAGAGCCAGGATCGCGCCATTCCATCTCACGCGAGCCTCATTACCATAGAGCTTTTCAAGCAGCTGCTGAGCATGCTCGCTCTTTTGAACCAGATTTTTGCGGAAGGTAAGATCTCTGAAGAGTTCAAGAGATCCTCTTGTAAATGATTTTTTTCTGTGCATAACCGATAACGCTGCAAGGGCTTCATTTTCTTTTCCTGATCCTGCCAGTGCGACAGCATATTCGGTCAGGATACCGGGGGAGCGGACATAAATCCCGGGTAGTCTTTTGTAAAATTCTGCTGCTTTTGCTGGTTGCCCGGCTTTAAGCAGTACGCGTGCGGAATAAAGCTGAATATTTGGATTTTGAGGTAAAAGAATTCTTATCGAGTCGAGCTCCTGAAGCAGCGGGGTTGTTTCCATATCCTGTGTGTCCAGAAGAACCTTGTAGAATCTCTCTTCACCGGCTTTGAACGGGGATTCCTTCGGGATAGCGGAGATCATTTTCTTTATTTTATCTCTTTCTTTACGGGCGGCATACATGAACGAGAGGCTGACCCTCGCGCGGTGATTTATGATCTGATCGGGCTGGTCGGGGTTTGCATTGATATAGCCTTGGAGAATCTTTTCCGATGCATCCTGTTTGTTGCTTACAAAAAGAAATGCCGCCTCCTCGAGGGCTACTTCATTTGTGTAAAGCCCACGGCTGCGGGCTTCTTTGAAGATTTCTTCTACACCCTTGTAGTCGTATTCGTATGCTCTCATCGATGCCAGAAGAACGTATCCGCTGCCGTCGAGCAGATTCTCTTTACGTGCTTTCTCCAGAAAACGCAGTGCTCCGGGAATATCACCTTTGACGTTCAGTTCGTGTCCGATTTTTGATGCAAGCGTGGGAGTCGGTTTCGCGGAATAAAGGCCGTTATAAATATTCAGTGCTGAATCAGAGGCTCCAAGAAATGAAAAAAGCTCTGCTTTGAGGTTGGGTGTTTTTACCGTGTCCGGAAGTTCACTAAAGAGAGAAAGCATTTTTGTGATACGCTGGTTGTTGTCGGTAAAAGTTGAAAGTCGTAGAAGTGTTGTGAGGACCGCGACATTTTTCATCCCGCTTTTCCAGGCCATCTCGGTGTGGATGAATGCGGAGTTCTGGTTCTGGGCAAGTTGAGCCGCGGCCCAGTGATACGAAGCGCTGTCCGGGGCTTTTTTTGTTGCTGCCAGAAAGTGCTTGTAGGCTTTCTGCGTTTTTCCCTCTTTGGCCAGCTTGAGCCCCTTTTGATAAGCTTCGCTGGAATCGCCGGCAAAAAGGCCGCAGCCTGTGATGAAAAAGAAAGCTGCCAGAAGAGCAGTAAGTGAAAGATGTCTGGTCATACAGAACTCCTGTTGTACTTGTTGGTTAAATCTTAAATGCCAATGCGACTGTTCATGATCAATCTTTTAGATAATCAGATCAGGGAACAGACCGGCTGAAAGATGAAAATAATGTTTGAGTTAGTCAAATATTAGTTATTATTTAACAAAACCGGATTTTATGCACAGGCCTGAATCTAAAATAAATTTCCTGATTTTTTCTGCAACCCTGTCATTCCTTTGCAAGAAGGAATTATGGAAGAGGGTGCCTCCAGTATAAGTAATAAACAAGATAAAAGATTTTTTGGAAGAGGGGACACCCTCTTCCAGAAAATCTTTTATCTTCTTCTTTAAGCTTCTTTATTACTTGTTTTGGGGCACTCTTTTCCAGAAAATCATTATTTTTTACTATTTGCTTGTATTGGGGACCCCTCTTCCAAAAAACTTACTGGGAACTTTCCCAAAAACACTTGTATTAATATTAAACAATAAGTTAGCACTTATGCCTTGTTGTCTCCTCAACTGTAATGGCTGAATGACATTTGTCGAAAAATCTTACACATCTAAGCTCTGATCGACACGGAAATGATTCTTTTTTGCCGCGGATTCCTCTATTTGAAAGTTGGTCTGGTTTTTGCTTAATTGTATTACAAATTTGAACCGCACTAAACCCATCACTAAAGGAGTGTGTTGTGAATAAAGTTTTAAGCGTAATTGCAGGATTGTTGATTGTTGGCTCCGCAGTAGCAGATGATGTAGTAATCTACTCTGAGAATTCCTGGGATACAGATGGATCTCCTCTTGTAGAGACTATCATTGATTTCACACAGTATTCACAGCTGCAGGATGTTGAAACGTGGTTTGCGCAGAACGCTGAAAGCTGGATTATTGAGGAAGTGGCTGGTAAAGAAGATATCAATGCCTTTGGCTGGTATGTGGCTACAGAGCCGACAGTTCTCAATGAAATTTTCCCCGGTCTGGCTAGTAATGGTGCGTATAAATCTGTCGTCATAGATCCTCCGACAGATATTGGTTTCTACATCAAAAGCGGCAATGAGGTCTTCTATACTCAGAGTGGCTTGAATGCTAAAAACGCTGGTCAAGACCATATACATCAAGTCGCTGTGTTTCAGAACAATACCAACTCTAGAGAATTCATTCTCGCATGGGAAGACATTTCCATGAAAAATGGTGTTACAAGTAAATATAACACAACTCAGAGTGATGGAGATTTTAATGACCTGGTTGTGAGAGTACGTGTTCCGGAACCGGCAACACTTGGTTTTATCGGTCTCTCACTGCTTTCTCTCTCAGGGATATCTCTGATTCGCAGAAGGAAATAACTTCCGAATAGAGAAGTGTTACCAAAAAGGGGCGAGTGTTTCGCCCCTTTCCATTTGAATCCGCTTACCCTGTCTCCTCCAGTTGCAAATATAGTCAATAAAGTTTCCTTTTTTTCTTCATGTAATCAAAATGTAACTTTGAATTGTAAACCCCAGCCCTTATTTTAGATCACAAAATTCTTCACCTGACTCTGGTTTTAGCGGAGGTAATTAGGATGTTTAGTTTAAGCAACATAGAGGTTTCTGAAGAAACTGCTCCGGGTCATACTGGATCTGACAGGCTGAATCTGAAAAACCTGATCTCTGAGGAGTCTTTCAGGACACTCATTTCTGTTGAGCGCAAACGCACAGAGAGATCCGGAAAGCCCTTTATGGTAATGATGCTGGATGTGTCCTTTGTTAACGAATGCTTCGATCGTGAAATCATTACCAAAGCGGCAACCATGCAGCTTTATAACCAGATCGCCGGTTCTCTTGTCGCTGTCACCAGAGATATCGATATCAAAGGGTGGCATCAGACCGGAAAATCGATGGGTATCCTTTTTACCGAGATCTCAAAAGACAGTAACACTAAAATCCTGGAAAAGGTAAGAGCCATACTTGCCTCAAGTCTCCCTTCTGAGTACTCCTCACGTATCGGTATCTGCTGTCACTGGTACCCGACTGAGAGTGAAAATAGAGAGATGAACAAGATTTTTTACCCGGAAACTGCCGACAGATCAATAAATCAAAAGGTCGAAGCGGCTCTTAAGAGGTCAATGGATATTATGGGAAGCCTTGTGGGGCTGCTTTTGTTTTCTCCTGTTTTCCTTTTTGCTTCTATTCTTATAAAATTCAACTCCAGAGGGCCGGTTTTTTTCAGGCAGGAGCGGGTTGGTAAAGGTGGAAAAACCTTCAGAATTTACAAGTTTCGCACAATGACTGTTAGAAACGATGAATCTGAGCATCGGGAATTCATGAAGCAGTTTATACGCGGGCAGGCTGAGGGTGTAACTGACGCTGCGACTGGAACAAAGGTCTTCAAGCTTACAAATGACGCCAGGGTTACACCAATAGGTAAGTTTCTCCGCAAAACAAGTCTCGATGAAGTTCCACAGTTCATTAATGTGCTTCTGGGCAATATGTCACTTGTCGGGCCCAGGCCTCCTATTCCCTACGAGGTGCAGGAGTACGATCTGTGGCATCTTAGAAGAGTTCTGGAGAGCAAACCCGGAATCACAGGCTACTGGCAGGTTGAGGGACGGAGTATAACGAATTTTGATGAAATGACACGTATGGATATCCGTTACACCGCGATGCAGTCGGCCTTGTTTGATCTCAAAGTGATTTTAAAAACTCCATTGGCTCTGTTTACGGCTAAAGGTGCGTACTGAGGATTTTTCCGGCAGGGAGATATCCGCACAGGCTGTACCGGTCTTCATCTGTGAATCCTTTTCAGAAGAAACCATCAGGCTCTTATATGCTGAGCGGGTCGGATCTTACCGATGAATTCCTTTCATTCAATGCCCTGAAAATTAATCTCTGTCATTTATACATAACAGCCCGGAGGCACTTTGTATGTTGAATATCGGCGTTATCGGATATGGTTACTGGGGACCTAATATTACCCGCAACTTCTCATCCACAGAAGGTATCAGGGTATCCATGGTTTGTGACAAACGTCCCGGGGCGCTCCGGTCGGTACAGCGTGATTTCCCCTCAGTTGAGGTAACCACAAACTTCGAGGATGTCCTGAGCTCACCGAAGATAGATGTGGTTGCGATTGTAACTCCGGTCTCCAGCCATTTTGAGCTTGCAAAACGCGCCCTTGAAAACGGGAAGCACGTGTTTGTGGAAAAACCTTTTACAGATACCATCGAGCACGCTGAGATCCTCATTGAGCTGGCTAAAATGAAGAATCTGACAATCATGGTTGACCATACGTTTCTTTTCACTGGGGCTGTGCGGACCGCAAAAGAACTTATTCAAAAGGATGTTCTCGGAAAAATTTTCTATTACGATTCCACCCGGGTTAACCTCGGGCTCTTCCAGCATGATGTGAATGTTGTATGGGACCTGGCTCCTCATGATTTCTCCATAATGGATTATATACTCGATGAAAAACCGGCGGCACTGACTGCAAACGGCATAGCCCATGTAAATAATATGGAAGACATGGCCTACGTTACTATATATTTTCAGAGTAATCTCATAGCCCATTTCAATGTGAACTGGCTTTCCCCGGTAAAGGTGCGCACAACTCTTATCGGTGGTGAGAAAAAGATGCTTGTGTGGAATGATGTAAACCCGGATGAAAAGATTAAGATCTACGACAAAGGTGTAAATGTCGAAAACCGGGAAACTCTATACAATCTGCTGGTAAGTTATCGTTCCGGAGATATGTGGGCGCCGAAAGTCGATCCGACAGAAGCTCTGAAACTTGAATGCCGTCATTTTGTAGAGTGCATAGAGCAAAATAAGACACCGATCAATGATGGTGAGGCGGGGCTGAGGGTGGTGAGACTGCTTGAAGCCTGCAATGAGTCTCTGAAGGACAGAGGTAAACTGGTCGATTTGTCGGGTATGCATGTAATGAGTGCATGAGCGGATCAGTTGTTGTGAAAAGAGTAAAACCTGAAACCCCGCTCATACATAGTTATCTGTTGAAGGGTGAAAACTTCAGTTTTTGACCTTATTGTGAGTGTTTTAAAAATCCTGTTTAAAGAGTCTTGAAGCGGATCCAGAGCAATCGGCAGGACCGCAACGGGGGAAAGGTGCATCCAGTCCGGCTGCAGTTTCCCAAATCTGAATGGTAACTAATGTAAAGGAAAAATATGGAAAACAATTACAACATAATCTCCCCGGATGTGAAACTTGGAAAAGATGTGCGTCTTTCCAAATTCATAAACCTTTACGGGTGTACTGTAGGTGACAATACAAAAATCGGTGCCTTTGTTG
The DNA here is from genome assembly GCA_012515615.1 of Fibrobacter sp. Taxonomy (GTDB): domain Bacteria; phylum Fibrobacterota; class Chitinivibrionia; order Chitinivibrionales; family Chitinispirillaceae; genus JAAYIG01. The sequence continues at coordinate 2,316 of JAAYYB010000339.1, read as the reverse complement.
AGATCCAGAAAAATGCCCATGTAGGATCAAACTGCAAAATCTCAAGCCACACATTTGTCTGTGAAGGTGTGACTATTGAGGATGAAGTTTTTGTGGGGCACGGGGTTATGTTTATAAATGACAAACGCCCGAAATCAGTGAATGCCGATGGTTCCATACAGACAGAAAAAGATTGGAAAGTGGTTCCGACTCTGGTGAAAAAAGGTGCTTCCATAGGAAGCGGGGCTGTAATTCTTTGCGGTGTGACAATCGGAGAAGGTGCCATGATTGGAGCTGGTGCAGTAGTGACAAAGGATGTAGAACCAATGCGTGTTGTTGCGGGGGTACCGGCCAGGTTGTTAAGATAAAGATGTTAAGAGTTCACCGCAAAGGCGCAAAGGGCGCAAAGTAAAGATTGGAAAGAAATAGGAAAAAATTAGTGTTAGGAAAAAGATTATGATGGTTCACAGCAGAGGAGCAAAGGACAAAAAAAGGGTATATATTTGTAGTGAATCAATTCTTACCTCCGACTCCAAACCTAAAAATCTTACCTTTGCGTACATTGCGCCTTTGCGGTGATATATTCTTAATCCCGATTTCAAAGCCCAAATTTTCCTAACTTTGCGTACTTTGCGCCTTTGCGGTGAATCAATTCTTGAATTTCTTCTCCAACCCCAAAAGTTCTTAACTTTGCGCCTTTGCGGTGAATTTCCTAAACAATCCGGCTAAAATTAATAATAGTGCTTTTCTGTAAACTACCAAACGGAGCGAATATGAACATTCCATTCCTTGACCTTGTTACCCCTCACAGGGAACTCAAAGATGAGCTGCTTGAAGTCTGTTCTCAGGCCTTTGACACCGCAGGATTTATAGGCGGTTCGATGGTGTCGTCATTTGAAAACGAGTTTGCCCGCTTTTGCGGGGTCGAACATTGTGTTGCGGTAAACAGCGGAACTGACGCTCTCCGGTTCGCCTATATGGCAGCCGGTGTAAAGCCGGGGGATCTGGTGATCACGGTTCCAAATACATTTATTGCCACCACAGAGTCGATTTCTCAGACCGGTGCAACCCCGGTATTTGTTGACATAAATGAGAAGACGTACACTCTCGATGTTGTAAAGCTCAGGGAATACCTGGAGAAATCTTGTGAAAAGAGGGATGGCCGGACATTTGAGAAGAAGAACGGACGGCCGGTAACTGCTGTTGTCCCGGTGCATCTTTACGGACAGTGTGCCGACATGGATGCTATAATGGAGGTCGCTGGTGAGTATAACCTGACAGTGTTTGAAGATGCTTGTCAGGCACACGGCGCACAGTATTTCTCCCATAAAGATAAAGTGTGGAAAAAAGCGGGATCCATGGGAGTTGCAGCGGCATTCAGCTTTTATCCGGGCAAAAACCTTGGTGCCTGTGGTGAAGGTGGAGCGGTTACCACAAATGATGCAAAGATTGCCGGGCACATAAGGATGCTCAGGGACCATGGTCAGGCTCAGAAGTATTACCATGATATTGAGGGATATAACGGAAGGCTCGATTCCATTCAGTGCGGAATACTATCCGTAAAGCTCAAGAAACTCTCTTCCTGGACAGACAAGCGCAGGGAAGCAGCCCGGATATATAATGAACTCTTTGATGGATTTCAGGATCTCTCAGTTCCCTTTGAACCGGAATGGTCAAAAGCGGTTTATCACCTGTATGTTGTCCGTGTAAAAAACAGGGATAGTTTACAGAAACTTCTCTCTGAAAAGGGTGTTGCAACAGGGCTGCACTATCCTGTGCCTTTGCACCTCCAGAAAGCTTATGCAAATTGCGGGTACAAAAAAGGGGACTTCCCGGTGGCGGAAAAATCAGCCGAAGAGATTCTGTCTCTTCCGATGTATCCCGGACTAAGCAGAGAACAGCAGGTTTACATAAAAGACTGTATGCAGGCTGGAGTCAGATAAAAAGTCATGACCTGGCGTCCACAGATCGGTGATCCATCAATTATGGGCTGGATCACGGTCGCATTTTATTTCTCAACTGCCCTGATATCTGCCTTCTGTGCCGTACATAACAAAAACGATCGTACGGGATTCCGTTTCTGGGGACTGTTTGCGTTATTCCTGCTTTTACTCGGTATCAATAAGCAGCTGGATCTCCAGTCATTCTTTACAGAAGTTGGAAGAATAATTGCCAGAGAAGAAGGCTGGTATGGAAAGCGCAGAACTGTACAGTTTGTATTTGTAATTTTTGTCTTCTGTATCGGCCTCACAGCGGTAGGCACTGCCTGGTGGCTTTTAAAAAATGACTGGAGCAGGTTTATTTTACCACTTACCGGGTTTCTCCTGCTTATAACTT
>JAAYYB010000039.1 GCA_012515615.1 Fibrobacter sp. | reverse complement strand
TTAAAGAGCTGAATGTAAAAAGAATGAAGCACCTCTCTTCCCCACTGATCTGCAACTTTCTTCTCTGTATCCACATACGGCACAAACTTCAAATCAGGACGGGCATTGACTGCATGATTCAAAAGCATATAAGTATTTAAAATACCGCTTGAATCAGCACCCTGGGACTTGAGCAGCGGACACAAGCCTATAGTCCTGTCCCCAAGATCTTTTCCTGAAAAGCCATGACGGCAGTACTGATTATTTGAAGTAAATCCACAGGGCGGACTGCAAAACTGAAAACTTAAAGAAACGATAAATAGTAACGTGTAATATTTCATTATATTCAGGTCACAGATCAAAAAATAAAAATCCCCCATAAATGAAAATAAACGTTTGGTGAGTGTGTGTAAAGCCTCAGAAGGACAAGGCAATATTAAACCCGAGTCATTGTATAAAGGCCCGGGCAGCACTTTATTCATAAGCGCTGCCCTGAATTTAAAACCTGCCGTCAAATGTTTCCGGGTTTTTAAGGTCCCCGAAAGAGAACGCATAGGAAAGCATAAGATTTGGGGACCAGAATATTCCTGTTTCAGATGAGGGTAGGAAAATACCTGTCAGGTCAAGACCGATTGAGATTACGCTTTGATTGGCCACCATGAATGACACCTTACCGCAGGGAGCCAGTACGAAATAATCTTCAGATATGATTTCTTTACCGGAACTGTTCTCTGAGGAACGTTTTTTATAGTATGCGATTGCACCGGCACCAGCTTTAATCTTTTCCGTACCATACATCCCGAAAGCATTGATTTCCATGAAATAATTATCCATATCAGCATAATCTTCTACAAATGGCATCGGGTAGGAGATGCGGAAACGGAACCCTTTATGATGACGACCGGCTCTGAATCCAAGAACCCAGTTATATGCATTCCACGCTTCGTTATTGTATGCTCTGTTTGAAACCGTTTTTTCAAAGGGAACCATATACATATGTGAAACGCCAAAAACAATTCCAATATTCCGGTAACACCACTCATGCTCAAGTGCCGAGAGGATGTCTGGAGTTTTAACATCGCTGCCTTTTGTCGTACTGCTGCTGCGTGAAGCAGGCATTGCAGCTCTGAGTCTCAAATGAGAAACACGCGAAACTGGAATGACTCCATGAAGCTCTGCTCCCCACTGACTTTCTGTATTTCTGATATCTCCAAGCGCCCAACGTCCACTTATGCCGAGTAGAGGCTTTTCAGCTGCACCATTGTAAAGATCAAGTGCAGATGGCTCTTCTATCCAGCTTTCATCCTGTGCTTCCCGGTCATTGTCATCATCATCATCATCATCATCGTCATCATCATCGTCATCATCATCGTCGTCATCAATATCAGGTTTCTTTTCTAAGGTGATCTCGATGCCGGGCTGTATCTCTTCTGCTACGGATTTACCGGAATCTTCTACCTGTTCGATATTGTTTTTAGGAGCAGAATCAGCAGATGGAGATTTCTGAATCTGTTTTATAATATCCACAGCGGCACTGTCGGGAACCATATTCAGAAGTTCTGTAAGAGTACAGGGACATTTATAAGACATCGAGTAAATGGATTTTCCTGTATTTACACTGGTAATCTTTACATCCATCATATATGCATCAGGATCTTTGTAAACAAGTCCACCAAGAACGATGTCCGCTCTCAGTGCATTTCCTTTTTCAATCCGGCAAGGTTCATCACAGGAAACACTTCCCTGCAGAACAGAGTCAACCCTGCTGGATGAAACAAAGACCAGTTCAGTAAAGGTAAGTAATTTTTCTTTCAACTTTTTTGTCATCTCATCAGCAAGTTCTTTTTCTACACCGGATGCTTCCAGCGGGAAAACAGCCATGCGTGTTGCCGAAAGAGAATTTGCAGTTATTACAGCGATTGTAACAGCAGCATAGAGTGCGATTCTCATTTGTTGACTCCTGTATTATAGAAAGAAGTATTGTACTTCATAAAATAGTAATTTACGCCGGGAGGACGTTAATAGGAGGTTCAGCGTTCAGAGGTTCAGCGTTCAGAGGTTCAGCGTTCAGAGGTTCAGCGTTCAGAGGTTCAGCGTTCAGAGGTTCAGAGGTTCAGAGGTTCAGAGGTTCAGAGGTTTAGAGGTTCAGAGGTTCAGAGGTTTAGAGGTTTAGAGGTTTAGAGGTTTAGAGGTTTAGAGGTTTAGAGGTTTAGAGGTTCAGAGGTTCAGAGGTTCAGAGGTTCAGAGGTTCAGAGGTTCAGAGGTTTAGAGGTTCAGAGGTTTAGAGGTTTAGAGGTTTAGAGGTTCAGAGGTTCAGAGGTTCAGAGGTTCAGAGGTTCAGAGGTTTAGAGGTTCAGAGGTTTAGAGGTTTAGAGGTTTAGAGGTTTAGAGGTTTAGAGGTTCAGAGGTTTAGAGGTTCACGTGGCCCATGCGGTATAGGGGCTTCATTCTTGGCGAACGCTGAACGCCGAACCCTGAACCCTGAACGGGGAAAGATTTTTTTCACTATTGATACGATTCCCAACTGATGGTATAATTTAATTCCAATTTTTCGAATATGATATGAATACGATATGAATACAACTGGAAAAACAAAAAAAGAGCTGCTCGACGAACTGGAAAAGATCCGTCTGGAGCTTCAGGGATTTCTTGAAAGATCTGATAGTCACCTTTCCAAGCTGCAGAAAGAGTATCTGGAAGAGACAATTTTCATCAATGTCTCTGAAGGAATCCTTATTACCGACAGTATGTGCAGAATTATCAACGTCAATCCCGGATTCACACACATTACCGGCTACACTCCTCAGGAAGTAATTGGCCGGAAGCCGTCCATACTAAAATCCAATAAACACGACCAGCAGTTTTATAATAAGATGTTTCTTGAGATCGATCAAAATGGTAAATGGCAGGGAGAAATCTGGAACAGGCGTAAAAACGGGGAAATTTATCCACAGTGGCTCACAATTGTTCCACTGGGCGCAAACAGGTCAGGTTTTTTGGGTATATTCACCGATATAACCCGATATATCAATAAAGATATCAAAATCAAAAATCCTGCGTATTATGACCCCCTGACAAGCCTTCCCAACCGTCATCTGCTCCACGACCGGCTCTCTTTTATGGTCAGCCATGCCAAGAGAAACAAAAAATTGATGTCGGTTCTGCTTCTTGACATAAACAGATTCAAGGTTATAAACGACACGCTCGGTTTTGGTGCCGGAGACCTTCTCCTGCAAACTATGAGTAACAGACTCCAGTCATGTCTGAGAGATGTTGACACGATTTTCAGGCTTGGTAACGATGAGTTTGCAATAATACTTGAAGAGATCGCTCAGCCGCAGGATGCCTCAAGGGTTGCCAAAAGAATTCTGGCAGTCTGCGCCCTCCCTTTGCAGTTCTCTGATCACGAGCTGTATGTTACTTCCAGCATCGGAATCAGCATCTTTCCAACAGATGGCGAAGATATGGAGACGCTGCTCAAAAATGCAGAAGCAGCTATGAACAGGGCAAAAGAGATGGGAATAAATAACTACCAGCACTATAAGCCCGCCATGAACGCCAAGGCATTCGAACAGCTTACTCTTGAGCACAATTTACGAAAAGCATTGAAAAACAATGAGCTTATGGTTTATTACCAGCCTCAGCTCGATCTTGCAACCGAAAAGATAATCGGTGCCGAGGCCCTTCTCAGGTGGAAACATCCGGATCTCGGGATGATCTCTCCTGCCCAGTTTATTCCAATAGCCGAAGAATCAGGGCTGATACTCCCCATAGGAGAATGGGTTCTGAGAACAGCCTGTAAACAGGCTAAAACATGGCTCGATACGCAAAATAAAAAGATCGTAATCTCAGTAAACCTCTCAGCACGTCAGTTCCAGCAGCAGGACCTTGTCTCTACTGTCAATAAAGTGCTGCAGGAAACAGGTCTTCCTCCCCGATATCTGGAACTGGAGATTACCGAGAGTCTCGGTATGAAAAACCCCGAACTGACTCTCAGAACACTCCGGGAACTGAAATCAATGGGAATGCATATTTCGATTGATGATTTCGGCACAGGATATTCATCGCTCAGCTATCTTAAACGGTTCCCGATTGACACGCTTAAGGTTGACAGATCATTTGTCATGGATATCCAGACAGATGCCAATGATGCCGCAATAGTGCTGGCCATTATCGCACTGGCACACAGTCTCAAACTTAAAGTCATTGCGGAAGGTGTGGAATCCCGTGAACAGTCTCAGTTCCTTCTTGAACACGGATGCGAAATGGTGCAGGGTTTTCTCTTCAGCCCCCCTGTTACTCCGGAGGAATTTGAGAAATTAATAGCAAAGAAGTAATCGCATCGTTTTTTTAACTGCTTATACACACATGATCAGCACAATTCGTCCCTTTCCGGGTGCATAAGTCAGGTATTAAAACATTCGGTCCCGTTTCTGAACGTCCACTTGGCTACTTCATCCGGCCTTTCCTCCCTCAATTCCGCAATCCTGTTTACAACAGAAACGATGTTTGACGGCTCATTGAACCCATTTACGCCCGATGGTGGAATATCGGGGCTGTCGCTTTCTACAAGCAATCTCTCTGAGGGCACCTTTTTAAGTGACTCCCGGGCTCTTTTATTTTTATCGTAGGTAATGGAACCGGAAAACGAAATGTAAAGACCATATCCAGTCAGTTTCTCAACTAACTCCGGAGGACCGGAATAAGAATGAACCGCCCCCCACAGCTTCCCCCCCTCGATATCACCAAGTACCTTTAGAAAATCTCCCCATGCCCTGCAGCAATGAATCGAAACCGGCCTGTCAAGACGCGCCGCCAGACTCAGCTGAGCAGAGAACACTTTGAGCTGCTCAAGATCGTTGCGGACCTCAAGTGTGTGGTCCAGGCCAATCTCCCCTACTGCGGAACCAGGATTTAAGATCAGCATCTCTTCAAGCCTCTGGAGCCAGAGATCGGTTTTTTCGCCCATATACCAGGGATGGAGCCCGAAAGCAGGAATGACTATTTCATAACGGGATGAAATTTCGGAAACATTTTCCCAGTCCTTCTCAGTCGAACCGCAACAGAGAATTTTCCGCACACCGGCCCTTGATGCACGCTCGATAACGGCACCAAGATCAGAGCTTATTCTGGAATCCTGCAGATGGCAGTGGGAGTCAAAAATCCGCATGTCTGAAAAATAATTAAGCGTTAAGAGAAATATAATTCTACAGTGCAGAGTCACTGTCAAAGTTACTTGAGAAGAGCCGGGATCTGCCTTCCGGCCACGGGTCCCCTCCCCAGAGATGAATTAGTGACTGAGGGATAATGTTCTTATTTCATCTCTGGGATGAGACTATGACTTGCCACGTTTAAATCACAAAGTCATCTCTGGGATGAAAAAGTAACTCGTTAAATGCAACCAGTGGGGAGTCACAATATCATCCCTTGGGTGAAGGTGTGACTTAACTCGCTAAATATACCCGTGGGGAGTCACTAATTCATCTTGGGGCTATAGTTAAAGCCTTCAGAGAGAGGATTCTATATTGGAATCATCTTAAATCAAAAAAGCCTGTTTTCCATCTGCAGGTTCTCAGGTGCGGGCACAAAAAAAAGGCAATACAGATTACTGCACGTTCGAATAATCGAAACAGTACACCGTAGGATCTGTTTTTTATTTCATCTCAACCTGAAATTCTATGCAGCGCAAACCATCTCTTTAAGTAACTCCAGCCCCACTATTCTATTACTCCTGGAGACCATCTTGGAAACTGCCGAACCGGTGATCCCCAGAATTTTTGCCAGGCA
>JAAYYB010000338.1 GCA_012515615.1 Fibrobacter sp. | reverse complement strand
TCTCCAGCGCAGCATAGGGCTTACAAATGAAGAGGCGCTGCTTGCAATCAAGGGTCGTACCACCTCCAGCTTTGATACCGCAAAATTCAAACAGGGCATAGAATATGCGGCCGAGGAACTCTCCTCGGGGATAGACCTGGCGTTCTCTTATTTCAAGAGTTCCGAAAAGAGCGATTCCATTGAAAAAATTGTCCTTTCCGGAGGGGGGGCATATATACCGAATCTGGTGGAGTTTCTGGAGAAGCGCCATCAGGTCAAAGTACAGATTTCAAACCCCCTCAGTTTTCTTCAGTATGATCCAGGTCTCTTTGGTAATCTTCAGCCGGAGAGTATTGCTGCTCTTCTTACTGTAGCAGTTGGTCTTGCTTTAAGAAAAATCGAGGAATAATGATAGAGCGCATAGAAATAAATCTTCTGCCCGCCGAGTACAGGCTTCATAAGAAGTCCTTCAAGATCGGCCGTGAGGTAGCATACCCTCTGATAGCACTGGCAGTTTTGGGAATCGGGCTGGCTCTCTGGACCTTGACTCTTCAGAATTCAATAAGCGGGCTGCGGAATGAAGTCGCCGCACTGGACCAGGAGATAAAGCAGAACCGTCCGATACAGAATGAAATCAAGCGTCTCAGGGATGATAAAATAAGAATTGAAGAAAAAATAAGGGCCCTGGAGAGGATTAATGTAAATCGTGAAAAGTGGGTGCGTATGATGGAGGAGCTTTCGGGAAGAATACCAGACTACACCTGGCTTCTCTCTATAAAGGAAGAAAACAGCGCTCCTCCAGTGCTTTACATTGAAGGCCGAACATACTCTTTTCCTGAGGTCGCTAACTATATGACCAGCCTCAAGGAGAGCGATTATGTATTGAGCGTGGATCTTTCCAACATAGAACAGATTGACTCGAAACAGAAGCTTTACAGATTTTCAATTTCCTGTGCAATAAACCCCGATGCCAGACTTGAGGGCAGCGCACCATCTAATACACTTGCAGCCCGGGGAGAGATCAGATGAAAATCGACCTTAAAAATCCCCGCATCCGCATTCCGGCGCTGCTTATTCTTATAGGTATAGGCGCAACATATCTATGGGTCCAGCAGCTCTATTTGCCCAATAAGGAAATCATAGCCGGGCTGGAGGTTTCCCGCAATGCAAAGCAGGATACTCTGCGGACCGTTCTGGCATTGAAACCGCAGCTTAATACAATAAGAATGGAGATTTCCCTGGCACAGAGCAGGCTCGACTCGTTAAAATCCATATTTCCTGATCAGAAAGAGATCCCCAAACTTATCCGTGAGATCACCGGTGTAGCCAGGGCTTCCGGAATTACAACAACCAAATTCAATCCTCTTCCGGATATTGAACGGGAGTACTATGTTGAGAACCGGTATAATATCAGTGTAACCGGGGGTTATCACGAGCTGGCAGAATTTTTTGCATTTCTTGCCAATTTTCCGCTGATTATCAATTTGACATCTGTAAATATCGCGGCGAATCCTGATGCGGCAAATTCGAGTGCTAATCTGGAATACGAAACATCGGTCCCGAGCGTGGTTTCATCATTTGAAATGACAACGTTTTCTTCGAAGAAATAGATATGGCCAATATAACTGAAAAAACCGGATCTTTACTCTGTTGGCTGGTACTTCTGATGTGGACTGCTGCATCGGGTTACGTTCCGGTAATCACCGATATGACAGTCGCAGGCGGCTCAAGGGGAATCGCGATTTCGATTGCCTCTGATTCGCCAGTGGAGGCAACTGTTACAAAAAAGGACCGTTCCTCGGTAAAGATTACCCTGAGTAATTGCATATACGGCTTGAAATCCTATTCTTATGATTTTTTTGAGGCTGGTGCGCCTGTTAAAAGAATAAGTGTTGAGGAGGTTGAAGGTCATAGTGTTGAAGTGACACTTTCCCTTAATTCGGTTCTCGATGAAAAAATCAGAGTTCAACATAAAGGAAACCGCTGCCTGGCACTTTTAAGCGGCAATCCCGTTGACGAATTCAGATGGAATGCCTCAGAGCTTACAGAAAACAATCCTCAGACAGGTCTCTATAAGGCATCGGCAGGAAATTCCAGAGTTGCCGGCTTGAAAAATATCCGCTTTTTGCGGCGTGAAGCTGTTGGTGAGCTGTCATTTTTATTTGATAATGAAGTCACTGGAAAAATTAAAAGAGATGGAGATTCCATTGTCATCCTTTTCAGCGATGCCGTAAATGGTCTTGGCAAAGCCGCATTTTCACTGCCGGAAGGAAGTGTATACAAAAAAATTGATATCCGCGAAAAGAAAATTGGCGATTCAAACCTGCTGGGCGTGATTATCAAAACTGACCGTAAGTTCTCAGGCAGTTCACAGAGCATCGCTCACTGGAGCGGGGATGTCTTTACATTGTTTGCTTCTGCAGAGAACGACCGTAAAGTCTCACTCTGGACTTCATCCGGAGAGGCCCAATGGGAGTATGACTTTTACCGGATACCAGATTATGATGTTGATTTGAAGTCAATGGGTGAAAGGGCGCTCAGAGACGTTGAATCTCAGCAGGAAATCGGATCAACTTTTAATGTAAATGGAGAATCAGGGATTACTGCATCAGTTAAATCTCAGGACATGCATCCTTCAGCTTCTTCTTTGATACAAAAGACAGCAGAATCTTACCAGAAAAAGATACCAGAACCTCTGATTGTTATTGCCGAAAAGGTAAACTATCGTAATGCGCCCTCAACAGACGGGGAAGCTCTTGGACAGCTTTCTATCGGTGAGAATCTGAAGCTTGTTAAAAAAGAGAACGGATGGGTCTCATTCAGCAGCTTCGAAGCACAGGGTTGGGTACTGGGAAAATTTGTTGCCGACAGCAGCAAAGTCACTTCAGCCCAGTGGGAAAAAATCAAATTAAAGAGAGCCGTTACACAGACAGCGGTAAAGCAGGAAGAAAAAGTTGCGGCTGATAACCCGATTGATACAGTTGACTACAAAAACAGCGCTGAAACTATTGCTGATTCGGTGCCGGCTCCGCAAAGCCCTTCAAAACGGGTAATAAAATATAACCCTTTCGGCAGAGACCCGTTTGTTTCACTCAACAAGGATTCTATTTCATTAAAAGGACGTCCTTTTATTGAGAATCTGAGACTGGTCGGGATATTGTATGACAATACAGATAAAGTAATTCTTCTGGAAGACCGGCTCAACACTAAAAAACCATTCACGCTCAGGGAAGATGACCAGATTGAGCATGGAAGAGTTTTAAAGATCTACAAGGATAAGGTTGTGTTCCTGTTGACAGAGTACGGGATTTCCCGGTCTTATACCATGCGCCTTACCAGTAATTCACGGCAGGAAGCGGGGAATTGATGAAAATTGAAGTTATTGTCCCGATGTTGATTGTCATTGCGGTCTGCACAGGTCTCTCTCCGGCACAGCAAACAGGTGTGGCTCCCCCGGTGGTGACAAGAGACAAGATCATTGATTTCTTTGAAGTCCATGACGCTGATGTCAGATCGGTATTCAAACAACTCAGTGCTTACAGCGGCGTGGATATTGTAGTTAGTGAAGATGTAAAGGGAACTGTGTCGCTTACTGTTACCAATAAATCATGGGGCGAAATTCTTGGAATAATATGTAAAGTACACGACCTGGCCGCCGCCAATGAGAACTCCTATGTTTATATTATGAAAAACTCCGAATTTCTCAAGCGCCAGATCGATAATGCCACAGGGGTCCAAACCGCCCAGGACATCAGCCCTCTGAGGCGGGAACTGATAAAAGTCAATCATGTCCCGGCTAAAGAGATAGTAGCGTCGATTCAATCACTGCTTTCTGTGCGGGGAAAAGTAACTTTAATTGAACACAACAATTCTCTTATTATTTACGATACCCACGATAACATCATTCAGATAAAGAAAATGATTGTTGACCTGGACAGAGAAGCTTCGCAGGTGCAGATCTCATGCAAAATCATTGAGGTAAGCTCGGGCGCAATCCAGAGAATGGGTGTCCATTTCGGTTACAAAAGCGGATCATTTGAAGCCACTCATGTCCCGAATCCAGAGGCCGGGATAATCAGCGATGCTATAGAGAGGGTTACCTATGGTATAATCAGTCCCGAGAAATTCTCTGCCGCTCTGGAATATTTATTTACGGACAATAAAGGGGAAATAGTTGCCCAGCCTCAGATCACTACCCTTGACAATAAAGAGGCAAGGATATTCATGGGACAGCAGGTTCCTGTAAAGGTCCGTGACGAAGCTGGAAATACTGTCATACAGATGATCAACGCGGGAACAGCACTTGTCGTGAAACCGCACATCTCCGGTGAAGGGCGTATACTGCTTGAGCTGAGCCCCAAAAAAGAATCCTACACGATGCTTGAAGGGCAGCCCGTCATCAACGAACAGAGCGCTACAACCAATGTCGTTGTGTCAAACGGAGAAACTGTAGTCATTGCCGGCTTGACATCTAATGAAACACGCAAGGTGGAATCCGGCGTTCCGTTCCTTAAAGACATTCCCCTGATCGGTAACCTTTTTAAAAGATCAGAAAATAATGTTGATAAAAAAGACCTGATAATCTTCGTCACTCCTCATATTATTCAAAATGGAACCGGCCCGGCTCCTCTCCAGCAGCCTGCCACCATCCAGGATATTAAAGAAGAATAACACCGGACTCCCGGAAAATCCGATATTCCTCCGATGATCTATTTACAGACCGCCGGAGGCCTCTTTTTTTTTATCAGAATATTTATTGACACCCTCTGGCATATATTGTATACTCATTTCCTAAGTAGTAGCACCAGTTGTGGTGTAACCCATCGACACCTTGAAGGAGTTGTTTTAATGATTTCCACCATCAGGAAGCGTGACGGAAAGCTTGTTCCATACGATAACTATAAGATTGCCAATGCTATTTTTAAGGCCGCCGAATCTGTTGGAGGAAAAGATTTCGGGCAGGCACTTTCGCTGGCAAAAAGTGTGGAAGAAGCCCTGAACCGCAAGTTCCATCCTAATTCCATTCCTGCAGTTGAAGAAGTACAGGATCTGGTGGAAAAGGTTTTGATTGAACTGGGACACGCCAGGGTCGCAAAGGCTTTTATCATATATAGAGAACAGCACAGAAGACTTCGCAGCACCCGCGACCTGGTTTTGGATATAGCTAATACGATGGATGGGTACCTTAAGATGGAAGACTGGAGAGTTCATGAGAACTCCAATGTTAATTACTCGCTGGGCGGGCTTATTCTTCATAACAGCGGTGCCATTACCGCCAATTACTGGCTTGAAAACATTTATGGACACGATATTTCATCGGCGCACCGCAACGGTGATCTGCATATCCATGACCTCTGTATGTTCTCTGGTTATTGTGCCGGATGGTCTTTGAGGCAGCTGATCGCTGAAGGTCTGGGAAAGGTGAATGGAAAAATTTCATCACGGCCCCCCAAGCACCTTTCGACACTGATTCAGCAGATGGTGAATTTCCTTGGCGTACTTCAGAATGAATGGGCCGGAGCACAGGCATTCTCATCTTTTGATACCTATCTTGCCCCGTTTGTAAGAGTTGATAACCTCTCTTATGAGGATGTGAAACAGCAGATCCAGTCATTTGTATTTGGTGTAAATACTCCATCGAGGTGGGGATCTCAGGCACCTTTCACAAATATCACTTTTGACTGGGTGGTTCCTGAGGATCTTCGGGATCAGCCGGCAGTTGTAGGTGGAAAGCCTCTGGATGTCACTTATGGAGATTTCCAGAAAGAGATGGATATGATAAATAAAGCGTTCCTGGAAGTGCTCATTGAGGGTGATGCTGACGGACGCGGCTTTTCCTATCCGATCCCTACTTATAACCTGACAAGCAACTTTAACTGGGAGAGCGAGAACGCGACACTGCTCTTTAAAATGACCGGCAGGTACGGCACTCCCTATTTCCAGAACTTTATCAATTCAAAGCTTAATCCTTCCGATGTGCGTTCGATGTGCTGCAGACTTCAGCTGGATAAAAGGGAGCTTCGCAACAGAGGGGGAGGCCTTTTCGGGTCTGATGAATTTACCGGCTCTATCGGTGTAGTGACAATCAACCTGCCCAGAATCGGGTATCTCTCATCGACTAAGGATGACTATTACAGGCAGCTTGACCACTTTATGGATATTGCCCGTGATTCTCTGGAGATTAAGCGCAGAGTGATAACAAAGCTTATGGATCAGGGACTTTTCCCATATACACAGCGTTATCTGAGGCACTGGAACAACCACTTCTCTACTATAGGGCTGATCGGTATGAATGAGTCTACCCAGAATTTCATGGGTAAGGATATGACTTCGCCTGAAGCCCGCGGGTTTGCAATGGAAGTGCTTTCCTATATGCGCAACAGACTTGTAAGGTATCAGGAAGATACCGGGCACCTTTACAATCTTGAAGCAACTCCCGGAGAAGGCACATCGTACAGACTCGCCAAGGTTGACAGAGCGAAATTCTCACGCATGATCATCCCCGGTGGTGACAACCCTTATTATACAAATTCTACTCAACTTCCTGTGAATGCCACTGATGATCTTTTTGAAGCTCTTGATATGCAGAATGAGGTTCAAAAACAGTATACCGGCGGTACCGTGTTCCATGCTTTTATCGGTGAGTCTATTGATGATCCGGCGGTGGTAAGAAAACTGGTGCAGAAGATCGCAAGAAATTACGAACTGCCTTATTTCACAATTACACCAACGTTCTCTATCTGCAAGAATCACGGTTATCTCAAAGGAATGCAGTTCTCCTGTCCTAACTGCTCCGAGGAAACTGAAGTTTATTCAAGAATAGTGGGTTATTACAGGCCGGTTCAGAACTGGAACAATGGTAAAAAAGCCGAGTTCAATTCCCGCAAGATTTTTAAAGTAAATACAGCGCCGGCTCAGGCTGATCCGGTACCGGTTTCTGTTACTGCTGAAACGGAAGTGCAATGTCAGATGGCTCAGGTATAATTGGATGGCAGAAGTACTCTTTTATTGATTTCCCGGGTACTATAAGCACGGTTCTTTTTTTCGGGGGCTGCAATCTGCGTTGCCCCTATTGCCATAATCCTGATATTGTCCTCAACAGGCTTCCTCAAATTTCACTTTCTGAAATTACAGAGTATCTGTTAAAAAGAAAGGGCGCCATCGAGGGAGTAGTGTTCAGTGGTGGAGAACCCACTCTCCATTCATCTCTTCCGGAAATAATCTCAGGGATTCGTAATATAGGATACAAAGTAAAGATCGATACAAACGGGCTTAATCCTGACATGGTAAGCCTCTGCGGTCCCGATTACCTTGCCATGGATTTAAAAACCAGCTTTGAACGATATGCAGAACTGGGTTGCACATTACCTGATGCACAGAAGAGAATCGGACATACTCTCCAGATTGTAAAGGCGATGGGGGAGAATGCGGAAGTGAGGATCACGGTAGCACCGCATTTCACAGATCGTGACGCAATTGAAAAGATGGCAGAGGTGTTGCAAGGTGTAAATAAAGTTTTTCTGCAGCCGGTGCAGCTTCATATCCCTGTAATAGATCCAGAATTCGCCGGAAATCCTCAGCTTCCGGAGGGCTCGATCGAAAATTTTAGGAACGTGATTGGCAGGTTTGCCGGATCATGCATTATCAGGAGTGAAACAGCTTGATGTGCACAAATTCTAATATCTTTGGACAGGGAAATTAATTGTGTTTAAGGGGCTGAAACAGATCTTTAGCAGAAGTACAGGCCACAACCCGAATACCCCGTCGTACTGGGATAAGCTTTATCAAACTGAAATCTCTGGTAATGTTTTAAGAACTGATGACAAGCTATCAGAAATCATTGATTTATTCAACACAGCTCGAAGTATTCTCGATTTTGGAACTGGAACCGGGGCAAACGTTTACAAACTATCCAGGATGCTGAGTGGAAAACATTTTACACTGGTGGATCACAGTGAATCTGCAATAGAATTTGCCCGGAGAATGCTTCCGGTCGATGATAAAAATGCTTTTGAGTTTGCAACAAGGCTCAAGGATGTGGAGAATAGAAAATTTGATTTAATAATGCTGATAGAGGTTCTGGAACATATAAGAGACTACGAATCGCTGATTGAAAGTTTATGGCAGATGCTTGAACCGGATGGCATATTGCTGATTTCTGTGCCTGTAAAGGGCTGGCGTGACAGAAACAGGGAGCATATCAATAAGTTTACAATAGCCAGCATGTTTCATCTGCTGAGGTCCTACTCAAAATGGGTTCACATTTCCCCCCGGACCTATTCAAAACGCAGTAAAAGACTTTCAACCGCATACTTTTACATCCGGAAGTAATAGCGTAACGCCGAAATCACCCCAGAACCCTCTCCACAGCGTTGCCTTCAGTAAATGACCTGAACGAGTCAATATTCTTTTCTAAAAGCAATTCGATGAGTTCCGGATAAGCCTTTCCCACCATAGCAGGATCGTGCGCGTCGGAGCCGATTGTGACAGGGGCATTGAAGTGTTTGATAAGGTTCAGAAGAGTGTCGAAGGGATCAAAATCTTTAATCTGGCCGGACCTGGAGAAAATAAAACCATTGGCGTTAATCTCAATGCCGCGGTTGACTTCAGCTGCTGTTTGTACTGTATCTGAAAGATCTGAAACAATCTGCTCGTATTGTTCCGGCCATCTTATATATCTCCAGATAAAATCAGGATGGGCAAGAGAGTGGAAAAGGCCCGATCTGAGAGCTGCCTGAGCCAGACGGAAATATTCGCTGTAAATTTCGATACTGTTTGCAGCTGCATGATAATCCGAAAGATGTTTCCATCCGAACCTCGGGATGCAATGGATGGAGCCGATGCAGAAATCAAGCGTAAAAGCGTCGAGAAACGGCTGCAGCAGGTCCTCAGCGCCTTCAATGTAGTCAATCTCAAGCCCGATTTTTATCGAAATACGGCCGGCGAAAATTTCCCTGAGGTCGGATAATTCAGAGAAGTAGCGTACCAGTCCGCGTTCATCCATCCCCCAGTCCCAGTATCTTCTTCTCTGGGTACCGGTCAGATAATAGCGCCCCAGGTGATCAGAAAAGCCTATCTCCTGGATTCCCTTCTCGATGGCAGATTCGATATAGTGGATAATTTTTCCGTGTGCGTGGCCGCAGTAGGGTGTATGAACATGGTAGTCGGCTATCATTTTTCCCTTATACACTGAGATTGGCTGTTTTGTTAATGCCCAGAGGCAGCGCCCGTTTCAGGAGAGGATCGATATGATCAGCAATAAACTCCCTCACCTGATGAGGTGCTCTGCCTACAAACTCCGAGACGTCAAGAAGCTTTTCGAGATCCTGTTTTGAGAGCCCGAATGTGGGATCTGCGGTAATTCTGTCGAGAAGATCATTTGGTTTACCTTCCATTTTGACCTTCTTTGCCGATTCCATGGAGTGAACCCTGATCTGTTCATGAAGAAACTGACGATCTCCTCCGTTTTTTACCCCTGCCATGATGATATTCTCGGTTGCCATAAACGGCAGTTCTTCATTTATATGCTTTTCAATTACTTTTGGATAAACAACAAGCCCGTCGCTGACATTGATCGCGATCAGCAGACAGGCATCGGCAGCAAGAAAAGCCTCAGGGACAGAGAGTCGTTTATTTGCAGAGTCATCAAGAGTCCTTTCGAACCACTGTTCTGCGGCGGTCATGGCAGGAGACTGACAAAGTGAAATGATATATCTGCAAAGTGCGGTCATCCTTTCGGATCTCATCGGATTACGTTTGTATGCCATTGCCGATGAGCCGATCTGAGTCTTCTCAAATGGTTCTTCGATCTCTTTAAGGTTCTGCAGCAGTCTTATGTCGTTGGCCATCTTGTGAAGTGACTGCGCCAGCGAAGAGAGAAGGGATACTGCCAGGAAATCGATTTTCCGGGTGTAGGTTTGACCGCTTACCGGAACCACATTCTCAAATCCCATGTTTGCCGACACCTTTTTATCGAGTGCCTTCACCTTTTCATGATCACCTTCGAAAAGAGAAAGGAAACTTGCCTGGGTGCCTGTGGTTCCTTTTACTCCAAGAAACGGAAGCTTTGACAAAAACTGTTCGATGTTTTCAAAGTCGATCATCAGGTCGTACATCCAGAGGGCGGCCCTTTTGCCTACTGTAACCAGCTGAGCAGGCTGGAAGTGGGTAAACCCCAGGGTGGCGGTATCAGCATGCTCAAGTGCGAAATCCCTGAGTACCTGAAGAAGTCCGCTAAGGCGTGAGAGTATGAGCTTGAGCGCACTCCTGATCTGGATAATATCGGTATTGTCGCCCACATAGGCACTTGTGGCGCCAAGATGGATTATCGGTTTAGCCCTGGGGCAGCATGTGCCAAAAGTGTAAACGTGTGCCATGACATCGTGACGTGTTTTTGACTCATGGCTGCGTGCGAGATCAAAATCGATATCATCGGTATGGGCGCGCATTTCCCCGATCTGTTCATCTGTTATTGGGAGGCCAAGCTCCTTCTCTGCTTCAGCGAGTGCTACCCAGAGTTTTCTCCATGTAGAAAATTTATTCCGGGGAGAGAAGATAAAGGACATGTCCGCTGAGGCATATCTTTCCAGAAGCGGATTCTGATACTCATTCATTGATTCCTGGTACATCGGGCAACCTCTCTAAATCGGTGAATTTAATAAGAGAAAAATACACTCTGGCTCATTATATTATAGAAGTAAAGATGAATTCAGGGGAAAATCCTTGGATACGGGTTTTGTTAGAACCTATTTTCATTATCTTCATCATACACCTTGGAACATTCAAAAAGGGGGGAAAAATGCGATCCCGAATCTTACAGACTCTCAGTGTATGTGTACTGGCGGCATTTGTACAGGTGAATGCCCAATCTATCGAAAGCATAATGATGCAGGGGCAGCAGATGCTTCAGAATGGGGCCTATAGCCAGGCTGTGACCTCGTTTCGGCAGGTTATTCAGAGAGAACCGTCAAATTTTGAAGCCCAGTTTAATCTTGCATTTTCTTATCTGGGGTGGGGGAGAAACTCCAATGCGGTAGATGAGTTCAAGAAAGCGATGCGTCTTCAGCCAAGAAACAGCCAGGTATGGTCGAATCTGGCAATCGCTTACGAAAATATGGGGAAGAGCCAGGATGCGATGAACGCTCTTTATCAGGCGGTGCAGCTTGATCCTCAGAATATCACGGCCAGGCTGAATCTTGCCGCGATGTATGCCAACAACAATCAGCATTCCAAGGCTGCCGGGCAGTTTAAAGAGGTTATCACTCTTGACGGTACCAATGAGGAAGCGCTGACCAATCTTTCAAAGTGTCTCATTGCTCTGGGGAAAATCGATGAAGCCAAAGGCTACCTGAAACAGTCTCTTGGAGTTAACCCCAACAATGGTGATGCGCACTGGGAGCTTGGAAATTTGGCATGGAAAAAAGAAAACGACCTGGAAAAGGCGATTTCCGAGTACAAACTGGCAATTACTGTAGAACCCAGCGGGGCCCATTTCTATGAGAACTATGCTCTTGCTCTTGAGGAAAAGGGGGACAAAGCCGGGGCCATCGATGTTTTGAAGAAATCGCTGATTTACACCGATGATGCCTTAAGGAAAGAGAAGATCAATGAGAAAATCGATCGTCTGGAACACGGCGACAATGCTAATGTAAAGTCTTCCGATGAGGGGACAAAGCTGACTACAAAAAGCCAGATTGCTGATCTGAGAAAAGAGCTGGGTAAAGGGGAAAAATCCGATGCTCAGACTCAGCGTCTTGATACCAAGCCTGTGGATATCATGGGTGATCTCAATGATCTGGAGAAAGATGAAGGAAGCACGTTTGACCTTAAGAGTGAGGCTAAGAAAAGGGCTGTGAAATAGATTAACCCTTTTAGAAATCGTGTGAGTTTCCGGGGAGATCAATTGTGATGGTTGATCTCCCTCTTTTTTGGCGTTCAGCGTTCAGCGTTCAGAGGTTAAGAAGTTAAGAAGTTAAGAAGTCAGGGGTTGGGGGTCAGGCGGCAATTCGAAGAGAGAAAGAAACATGTATTGTTAAAGAGAACCTGCAGAGATATCTGAGAAGTTTTTTTCGTATCAGCTGTTTCTACTGTTTTTTCCTATCAAGGTTCTGATTCAATAATACGGTGCTTCTTGTTTTCCTCAAAAAAGTGGTATAATCTTTATACGATTTTTCTTGATTTCATTGTATCCATTTAGATACTTTGTTGTTAATCGGTGGGGACAAATCAACCCAAGATCGGATATTATACAAGCGCAGTATATACTATCAGAACCGGGAGAATGTAATGGTTGAAAAAGTATCGGATTTTGACGTTTCTGAATATTTGGACGATGAGAAATCAATCGCAGCCTACTTGAGTGCTGTTGTTGAAGAAAATGACACCAAATTATTGTTAGCAGCAATTGGGGATATTGCAAAAGCCCGTGGAATGGCAAAAATAGCATCAGATTCCGGTTTAGGAAGAGAAAGTTTATATAAAGCTTTAAACCCAGAAGCCAAACCCAGATTTGATACAATCTTAAAAGTGTTAATTTCTCTTGGAGTAAAGATTAGGTTTAATGCAATTACCGAAGAGGAAAAGAAAACTAATGATAAAAAGGCAAGTACAGTCAAAAAGAGTATTCAAAAAAGAAAATCGCACCTGAGTGATCGCCCAATTGACCGAAGACACGCTAATGAAAAAGCACGTCCTGTGCGGAATAAGATTACGCCAAGGAAAAAGAACAGGACGGCGGCGGAACAGGAGCATAACCGGATTTACTGACGCACAACAGGCCAGGGTTGACGTGAGTACACGTCAACCGTTGGCCGGAACATTGTGCGTCATGCAGGACAGCATCACATACAGGCTTAAACCGTGGATAAAAAAATAACATATATGGACTCAGATTTATTTACATTTCCAATTGGTTATCATAGTTTTCATAAAAAGCAATTATATAATTTTCAGCTTAACCGATGGCACTCATTAGGTTATTTATCGTATGATGACTTGAAAACAGCAGGAGAAAAAATCCGAAAATTCGATGACTGGAAACCTGTACTGTTGGAGCAGGCAGATAACAAACTGGATACTGGAAAATACATTGAAGCCGCATTTTTTTATCGTGCAGCAGAATTTTACACTCTAAACGGACAGGAAGATAAAGAATCGCTTTATGATAAGTTTATAGATTTGTTTTATTCAAATGTGCCATTAGAGGGAGTACATGTAGAAAAAGTGCCTTATAAAGAATCATTCCTTCATGTTTTGAAAATGCCAAATAAGACAGAGATTAAAAAAGGAACTGTTCTTATTCACATTGGTTTTGATTCCTTTATTGAGGAATTTTATTCGATAGCATGGTTTTTTACAACTCAAGGGTATGATGTAATAGCATTTGACGGACCAGGACAAGGGAAATCTGTCAAGAAATATAATGTTCCATTTGATTTTGAATGGGAAAAACCAGTAAAGACAATTTTGGATTATTACAAAATTTCAGAAGCCGCCTTGCTGGGAATATCACTTGGCGGTTGGTTGTGTTTAAGGGCTGCAGCTTTTGAACCCCGAATAAAATGGGTAATTTCCTCTGGCGGAGCATACGATTATTACAAAATTCCGCCTGCAATAGCCCGATGGATGATGGATTTCTTCAAAAAGTATATGAGAGAAGGGTCGAATAAAATTGCTTTGAAAGGAATTGAAAATGGAGGTATGGAGGCATGGAGAAATAGCAATATCATGTATATTACTAAAATTGACATTCCAATGGATGCCTTTGAATACGCATGGCAGATGAATAGTAAAAATTTACATGCTGATAAAATTACGCAGGACGTAATGGTGATTACGGGAAAGGATGACCATTTTATTCCGTTTAAATTACATGCACCATTGATTAAATCATTGATTAATGCTAAATCCGTAACAGACATCGTATTTACTAAAACAGATCATGCAAGTAATCATTGCTCTATTGGAAATATTAAACTGAGCCTTGATAGAATGATAAGTTGGCTTGATAAAAAAATTGAAAAATAATGCACGAACGCCAAAAGCCAAAATGCCTGTCGCAGGCGGCAACACTGGCTCTTCGGCCGTTTTGCCCTCGTTGGCTGCAATACTCGGCCCGAAGACAAAAGACAAATCCCGCGCTAAAATAAAAGGCAGAAAGTCATGAAAGCAAATTTAAAACAGAGTAAGTTTCCAGAGAAAATGGATAGAAAAACAGCAGTTTTAAGTACATTTGAAAAGCATGAACAACAAGACATATTGGATATGGCTAAGATGCCCTATGAAGAAAGATCACAACTGATTACTTTTTTAAGAGAGGCTCAATATGGCACAAAAGCCACTACCGGAAGACTTCCGAGATTTTATAGAATCGTTAAACTCAAATGAAGTTGAATACATTTTAATTGGTGGTTGGGCCGTAGGACTTCATGGGAATCCAAGGCCGTCCATGGCGGGCGAAGAGATGGAAATAATTGAGTAATTAAAATGAATAAAAAAGACTTATCAGAAAGAGACATCATCACTCAATTTATAATGCCAGCTATTAAGAAGGCCGGCTGGAATATTGAAAAACAGGTTCGTGAAGAGGTCTATTTTACTGATGGTCGAATTTATGTAAAAGGCAACAAAACGGCTCGTGGTGAAAGAAAGTTTGCAGATATTATTCTTTATCATAAACCCAACATTCCTATTGCCATTATAGAAGCCAAGGATAACAAGCACACAGTAGGTGCTGGTTTACAGCAGGGTCTTGGTTATGCAGAAATTCTTGATATTCCAGTTGTATTCAGCTCTAACGGTGACACCTTTTTAGAACATGACCGTTCCGGCTCTTCAGCAAAAATTGAAAGAAACCTTGATTTGGATAGTTTCCCCTCTCCTCAGGAACTTTGGGAGAAATACAAGCGCTTTAAAGGTATTGCAAATAAAGAACAGGAAGAGATTTCATCCTTTGATTATTTTTTTGATGGCTCTGGGAGAAAGCCAAGATATTATCAACAAATAGCAATCAATAGAACGGTTGAAGCCATTGCAAAAGGCCAAGACCGGATATTACTTGTAATGGCAACTGGCACAGGTAAAACCTATACGGCTTTTCAGATCATATATCGACTCTGGAAAAGTGGAACCAAGAAGCGAATCCTGTTTCTTGCAGACAGAAACGCTCTCATTGACCAGACCAAACGAGGCGACTTCAAACACTTTAAAGATAAAATGACGGTTATCCGCAAGAAGGTAATCGATAAAGCTTTTGAAATTTATCTGGCTCTTTATCAAGGTTTAACCAACTATGATGAAGATACCGATGCCTATAAACAATTTAGCCCTGATTTCTTTGATTTGATTGTTATTGATGAGTGTCATAGAGGAAGTGCCGCAGAAGACAGTGCATGGCATAGCATTCTGGATTATTTTTCTTCTGCTACTCATATTGGTTTAACCGCTACACCAAAAGAAACAAACGAAGTCTCGAATATCGAATACTTTGGCGATCCGCTTTATACCTATTCATTAAAGCAGGGAATTAATGACGGCTTTCTTGCCCCCTATAAGGTTTTACGAATTGGTTTAAATGTTGACCTTGAAGGTTGGCGACCTGATGTAACAACTCTTGATAAGGATGGCAATCCAGTTGAAGACCGCATTTACAATACAATAGATTATGACAGAAACTTAGTTATTGACGAGCGGACAAAACAAGTCGCCGGCAGGGTTGCTGAATTTCTTAGAAAAACGAACCCATTAGATAAGACAATTGTTTTTTGCATCGATATAGAGCACGCAGAGCGAATGCGTCAGGCACTTGTAAATGCCTCGCCCGAAGAAGCACAGAAATCCAGCAAATATGTAATGCGAATTACCGGCGATGAGCAAACCGGAAAAAGAGAACTCGATAATTTTATCAATCCGGAAGAAACCTATCCGGTAATTGCCACGACTTCTAAACTGATGACAACCGGAGTTGACGCCCAGACCTGTAAACTGATTGTTCTGGATTCCAATATTGGCTCAATGACAGAATTCAAACAGATTATCGGTCGTGGTACGCGAATCAACGAAGAATACGGTAAGCAGTTTTTCACCATTATGGATTTTAGAAATGTGACCGATCAATTTGCTGATCCGAGCTTTGACGGTGATCCGGTGAGAGTAAAAGAGATTAAAGAGGATGAAGAGCTTACCGATGAAGATGTTTTCCCTGAAGAAGAACCCGTAATCGATGAGGTAACCGGCGAAGAGGTTCCATTTGATGATGAAGAAAAAGAATATCCGCAAATACCGGAAATCATCAATGGTGGTGACATTATCGCGGAACCACAAAGCAAAATCTATGTAGCAGGTGTTGATGTCTCCATTCTGAATGAACGGGTTCAACATCTTGATGTAAACGGCAAGCTGATTACGGAAAGCTTGAAGGATTATACTAAAAAGGGACTATTGAAAGAGTTCCGCAGTCTTGAAGAGTTTCTAACCAAATGGAACAGTACTGAAAAGAAAAAAACGATTATCGAAGAGTTGGAGTCTCATGGAATTATCCTTGATAACCTGATGGAAGAAGTCAAAAAAGATCTCGATGTTTTTGACCTTATTTGCCACATCGCTTGGGATATGCCTGCATTAACCAGACGGGAACGGGCAGAACAGGTTAGAAAGCGAAATTATTTTACCAAATACGGTGAAAAAGCAAGGGATGTTTTGAATGCACTATTAGACAAATACTCCAGTGAAGGCATTGAGAATATAGAAGAATTATCTGTTTTGAAAGTAGACCCCTTTAACAACCTGGGTACACCGACAGAGATAATCAAATTGTTTGGCAGCAAGGAAAATTATCTTAACGCCATACGAGAACTTGAACAGGAACTTTACAAGGTGGCAGCATAAATGAAGAACATCGGAAATATAATCAAGACATTACAGAATATCATGCGCAAAGATCAGGGTGTTTCCGGCGACGCTCAGAGAATTGAACAGCTGGGCTGGATGATTACCTTAAAAATTATTGATGATAAAGATGCCGAATTGGAACTAATCCATGATAAGTATACATCATCCATACCTTCAGAATTGCAATGGCGCAACTGGGCTGCTGACAGCGAAGGCATTACTGGGGATGCATTAAAAGAATTCATTGATCTAAAGCTTTTTCCGGGTTTAAAAAATCTCGATGTTTCAGCAGGTAATAAAAGAACGCTTCTAATCCGTGATATTTTTGAAGGTACCAATAACTATATGAAAAACGGTACCATCATCAGGCAGGTTATCAATCAGTTAAACCAGATTGATTTTAATGTTTCCGAAGATCGTCACCTTTTTGGTGATATTTATGAGAGTATTCTTAGAGACCTGCAAAGTGCGGGAAATTACGGAGAGTTCTATACCCCTCGTGCCATTACCGAGTTTATGACGGATATTATCAATCCCCGTTTGGGTGAAAAGGTGCTTGATCCTGCCTGTGGAACCGGAGGATTTTTAACTTGTGCCATTGAGAATATCCGCAAGCAAGATGTAAGAGGTGTTGAAGACTTAAAAATTCTGGAAGAAACAATTCACGGTAAAGAGTTTAAGCCTCTCCCTTTTATGCTCTGTGTAACCAATCTTATTTTACATGATATTGAAGTGCCCAATGTCGATTATACCGACAGTTTGAATCGGGAATATACGGGAATTGGGAAAAAAGAACGGGTTGATATTATTCTGGCAAATCCTCCTTTTGGCGCCTCTGTTGCCGATGGTGTTCAGACTAATTTTCCATTGAATTACCGAACCACAGAAAGTGCAGATCTGTTTTTACTGTTGATGATTCGCTACCTGAAAGATGGTGGCCGTGCTGCGATTGTTCTGCCGGATGGGTCACTCACGGGTGATGGGGTAAAATCCCGTATTCGTCAGCACTGGTTGGAAAGCTGTAATCTGCACACCGTTGTGAGGCTCCCCAATTCTGTTTTTCAACCGTATGCCAGTGTGGCGACTAATCTATTGTTTTTTACCAAAGGCGAGCCGACCAAAGAGATCTGGTATTGGGAACATAAGCTTCCCGAAGGCGTGAAGGCCTATTCTAAAACCAAGCCGATTCAGAAAAGTGAGTTTGATGATCTGAAAAAGTGGTGGGACAAAAGAAAAGAAAGCGAGCAGGCTTGGAAAGTTCCTATTAAGACCTTGGAAGAAAATGGTTTTAATCTGGATATAAAGAATCCGCATATAGCCGAAGAAGAGCATACTTATTCAAGCAAAGAATTGTTGTCCATGCTTCATGATTCCTTTAGGAAGAGTGATGAACTTCTTGATAATTTAATGAAGGAGCTTGGGTAATGGAATATTATTCAATAGGTGAATTGTGCTCCATTACTAAAGGTTCTACAGGTATTATGAAGGCTGTACCTGGTCCATACCCATTAGTCACGACTGGACCAGATCGAAAAAGTTCAAGTGATTATGAATTTGACGATGAAGCAGTTTGTATTCCTTTGGTGTCATCTACTGGGCATGGTCACAAATCATTAAATTATATCCATTATCAATCAGGTAAGTTCGCACTTGGAACAATATTAGCGGCGGTAATTCCTAAAGACACAAGTGTTCTTTCAGCAGAATACTTGCAGAGGTATTTGTTTTTTTTCAAAGATCAATTGGTTGTATCGTTGATGAAGGGCGCTGCAAATGTTTCTTTAGCGGTTAGGGATATTGCAAAAATACAGGTGCCAGTTCCGCCCATCAGTAAGCAAAAAGAGTTTATAGAATTATTCAACAAAGCTGAGAATGGTAAGCTTAGCCTACTTCACGAAAACCAAAACCAATTTGCCTACCTCACGAAACTCCGCCAGGCGATTTTACAGGAAGCCATTGAAGGCACATTGACTGCTGACTGGAGAAAAGAGAATCCTGTTCGCAAGGGTGATCCTGATTATGATGCTGAAGCTTTGCTGGAAAAGATTCAAGCTGAAAAAGAGAAGCTGATTAAAGAAGGTAATATCAAGAAACAGAAACCGCTTGCGCCGATTAAGTTGGAGGAAGTGCCATTTGATTTGCCCGAGGGGTGGATTTGGACGAGATTGGGGGAAGTGGGATTCATTAATCCAAGGAATTACATTGATGAGAATCTTGAGGTATCTTTTACGCCTATGCCTTTAGTCTCTGCTAAATTTGGTGTCAAACCACAATTTGAAATTAGAAAATGGTCACAAGTTAAAAATGGGTTTACTCATTTTGCCGAAAATGATGTTGCAATTGCCAAAATTACACCTTGTTTTGAAAATTCAAAAGCAGGTGTTTTTAAACAATTAAAAAATAGGTATGGTGCAGGAACAACGGAATTACATGTTTTAAGACCAATTGTTGTATTATCGGATTATATCTATATTAATATCAAAACTACAGCCTTTCTGGATGAAGGTGCTAAATTAATGACAGGTGCTGTTGGTCAAAGGAGAGTTCCAGTAGATTATTTTTCAAATCACTTGATTCCACTCCCACCCATAGCCGAACAACAAGCCATTGTCGATCGAGTTGAAAAACTCCTTTCCATGGTTGATGAACTGGAAGACCAGGTTTCCGAGCGGAAAGAACAGTCAGAACAGTTAATGCAGGCGGTTTTACGGGAAGCATTTGAAGGAGGTAAGTAATACATGCAGTTAAACCCGAAAACATTAGAAAAATTGAGAATTCTTATAAATGAAGAAACAGAATATCGTTCTGGACCAAAACTTGTTTCTTTCTTCAATGAATTAGGGTTTAATGATTCTTACGGTCAAGGTTTTCCTTCAAGATGGGCATATACGGATGAAAAATTATCATTAATAAACGGAACCGCAGATTTAGATAAATGCATTAGAAAACTATTTTCTCCTATAAATTATATAAGCCGTGTAGATGAATTAGATTCATTTATTAGAGATTTTAACCAATACCTTGCTTTTGATAAATGGAAGATAGTTCGTAACAACGAAGAGATATCATTTGTTAAAAAAGATAAGATTGAAATAAAAAACAAAGAAAATATAGTACCAGAAACCGAATCAGAGTTTCTCGAAAAAGATTTTAAGAATGTAAATATTGATAAAATTGGTCTTGATAGCAGATTAACTGACATCTTGAAACTTCGATTAAATGAAATTGAAAAATGTATAAAATCAAATGCTT
>JAAYYB010000337.1 GCA_012515615.1 Fibrobacter sp. | reverse complement strand
ATGACAACAGGGTTAATAGACATATCCGTTCTTTTTTGATCAAACATCTTAAAGATATTTTCAGCCGGGTTGACCCTTCTAAACTGGATCTTAGATTTACCCAAAAGCTCAAACAGGTGAAGCAACTGTTTGAGCTTTCAAACAGAGAGTCGCAATTTCTTGAGCTTCTCTTCCTGCATTATTCCGACTTGATTATAAGCCAGGTCTATGATGATCTCTGCGAGGCTTTCGATGCTAAATACACGGGTTTTAACTGGGCCACCAAGCCCATCTCTTTTATGCTTGGGTGTTCTCAGGGCGTAGTGGAAAATATCCTGAACACAGAGTCAAATCTGGTCAAATCCGGCATCATCGATTCTGAAAGAGAGATCACTCCTGAAATCCGGGATTTTCTGGGAGGATTCAGCCCCACACCAATCACGGATAAGTATTTCAGTGAATACAGAGGCGATGCTCTTCCACTTTCGATGTACTTACAATTAAAGCAGGAAATACCACTGGCAAACGCCTTATGCAAAGGTAATGCAAAAAACGGGGTGAACATCTTCCTTTACGGTGAACCTGGAACAGGTAAAACAAGCTTTGCCCGCTCTATTTGCTCCAGTTTGAATAAAAAGCTTTACGAAATCCAG
Organism: Fibrobacter sp.; assembly: GCA_012515615.1. GTDB lineage: Bacteria > Fibrobacterota > Chitinivibrionia > Chitinivibrionales > Chitinispirillaceae > JAAYIG01. The sequence continues at coordinate 1,857 of JAAYYB010000337.1, read as the reverse complement.
CACCCTACCTTTGACAGAGCCGAAAACAAGAATTTCAGACTACGTGCGCTCAAGGCATGTATCAGGATGGTTGACCTGAAGAATTCGGTTATAGTGATCGACGAAGCCGATAGTCTCCTGAACACTTTTGTCTACCAGGGAGAAGAGGGACTGACACAAAAGGGGATTCTCAATTCAATAATGGAGAACTCCGGGGCTGTGATTTTCTGGATTTCAAACCTGGAGGACCTCATCGACCCTTCAACCATCAGGCGTTTTGATCTTGCGATAAATTTCAAAAAACCATCACACAGAGAAAAGGTTGTACATTGGCGGACCGTAGCAAAAAAGCATAAGCTTGACAGTTACATTACAGGCCCGATGATCGATTCGCTCGCCACCGATTACGATGTATCGGCCGGTGTCATAGAAACTGCCCTGAAAAATCTGCGCAGAGTGAAGGATACAGGCGATATCACCGTTTACCCGGACAAATTGCTGAAAACTTTTTTAAATGCACATGTCAAATTGAAAACAGGCAGAGGAGTAAAGCTGAACAATCACAACTGCATGCATCAGTATTCCCTTGAGGGATTGAATATAAGGAGCAGCCTGGATAATTATTTCCAGATAGCAGATAATTTTAACAGCAAATGGGAACAGGAAAGTCACAATAGTATCGCTTTTACCACCCTGCTTTACGGCCCGCCAGGCACCGGAAAAACCGAGTTCGCGAAATATCTCTCACGGAGACTGGGAAGAAGACTGATTTCGAAAAAAGCCAGTGATCTTATAAACTGTTTTATCGGTGAAACGGAAAAATTGATCCGGGGAGCTTTTGAGGAAGCTGAAAATGAAAAGGCAATTCTGTTTATAGATGAAGCCGACTCATTTTTAGGCGCAAGAGAGGGTGCAACACATAGCTGGGAAATTTCTCAAGTAAATGAATTCCTTACTGACATGGAATCATTCAGTGGGATGCTTGTCTGCTCTACCAATTTCAAGGAGATCCTCGATACTGCATCAATCAGAAGATTCATGGTCAAGCTTCATTTCGATTATCTGACTTGCGAGGGGAGCGAACATTTTTACAATCTTCTGCTTTCTCCATTATGCCAGTCAAAACCCGGCCCGCAGGAACTGGCCATGGTAAGGGAAATTACATCCCTTGCACCCGGTGATTTTAAAAATATTTTGAACCGCTTTTCTTTAATGCCACCAAACCTGGTCACCCATGAAAAGATGATCCAGTCGCTTAAGGATGAAGTGGCAGCCAGAAGCAGACATGGGGGAAGAACTATAGGATTTGTGAAGTGATGCATGCAGGGATGAGGTATTACCTGACTTATGCATCCGGGAAGGGACGAAGTGCGTATATACCTTGCTACAGAAAAATTTGAACAAATCGCAGGTGCACCACACTGGTGGTACATCAAGATTTGTGAAAGCCTTTATGCACAAGGGATAAGAGCAATTCGCCCTGATCCGGGTGCATAAGTCAGGTATTAATTACGAATTGGAGATTTTCACGTATTTCATAATTCGCAATTCGTAATTATTCCAGCCGGCTTGCGATATCACTGTTATAAATCGTCCCGCCGGCCTTTTTATAATTCTTTAGAACCGCTGATGCTTCCGCGCGCATGAAACCGGTTACCACCTTTATTCCCCGTTTCTGCAGCTCTTCTGTCCAGTTGTCAACCTTTGCCCCTTCATCGAAGCCTATTGCCCTTGCATCCTCATCAGCGGCACCGCACACTACCCTCTTTACACCTGACCAGGGAATCGCACCCAGGCACATCGCGCAGGGTGCGGTGCTTGTGAAAAGCTCGCAGGATGGCAGACCGCGGGCAGAGAGATCAAAACTCCCAAAGATTT
>JAAYYB010000336.1 GCA_012515615.1 Fibrobacter sp. | reverse complement strand
AGGTATCTAAGTTATTCACAGAAATTAAATTTGTAACTTCGTAATTTTTTGTTGATGCACAATTAAAAATTATTAAATATGTAAATATAGAGATTGTTAGAATTGTAATCTTGTTAATCATTATTTTTAATCCTTTCTTTAGTCATTTTCAAAAAATGGGCTGGCTGGATATTGCAAATAACGTTGGCCAACGGCCGCAGTGCTGCCAGTAATGCACTGTACTCAGTGCTTTACTGGCGGCATTGTGGCCTTGGCGGGTTGTTTGTCTGTTGCCGGCTGGGCTCTTATGTCTTTTTTCCCCCGCGCTCTTATTCTTTTCAATTATTAACTTTATTTCTTAAATAGTCACATATCTTGTTATCTGTTATTTTTATTGCTATTCTTTTGATTCAAGCAATTGCTTTAATTCCTTCCATTTATTTGCAATATTATTATCAAAAATAATTTTCTCAGTATCATCAGATAATATTGCAACTACATATGAACCAGCCAATAAGTCGTCTTTATGTTCTGATATTAGTTTGTTTAATTCAGTGCTTGTCGCAGTAATACAGTCTTTTATTCCTTTAATGTTTAACATATAACACCTCTTCTGTTGATTATTTGTAAATATATAAAAACTAAGTGGTTGGAAAATTATTAAACGTCTATTTCATCAGTTTCATCTTTACTCATTCTGATTTTATGAATATCTTGAAAGGCTTTTTTGTTTTTTTCAATAAAAGATTCATCGATTGTAAGTACAAAATTGTAATATTTATCATAAGTGTATGAAATGTTTTGAGAATCTAGCAATGACTTTATTTGATCAATGTTAGCTTCAATTTTTTCTCTAAATACATAATATGACTTAGGTTCGGCTTTTTTCGATAAAGAATAAACCAGTTTGCCGTTTTTGATTATTTTAATATAGCTTTGAGTAAAGCCAGGAGTAATATCCTTGTCTATTTCAGAAAGGATAGATATTAATTTGTTTGCAGTTTTTAAAGTCCAATTTGCATTTTCTTTCCAAGTAGACTCACTAGCAGGTTCAACAGGCTCTTCTTCTTCGGGTTCTTCATAAACATTTAATAATGTTCTAAAATTTAAAAAGTAATCATTTTCCATTTCATACAATTCAGCTTGGATGGCGATCATAGGGACATTCAGGCTTAAAATCTGAATCACATTAAAATATCTTCGATCAAATGATTCTGCTACTAAAACCGAGAAGTGTTGTCTTTGTGGGTACTTCCTTTTTTCAATATCCCAATATTCAATTGATCTTATAATATGCGATGGATCTGTTTCACCTAACATAACCTCAACTTCGTACATGTTTTTATATTGAGGTTCCATTAATAGGATATCTAATTTACCACCACTTGATTGTCTTTTTTCTCTTGATACTTGGACAAGATTGCCCAAAGTTAATATTGAAGGGTCTTCACAAATTTTTGATTGAAGCCAATATTCATCAAAACCTGCACTTCGAATAGAAATCTTATTATTTAATATTTTAATGTTCTTATTCATTTTATCCTCTCCCAAAGTCAGATTGACTAATGAAGCTATATGGTTACCTTAATTTATTTTATTTCTGCTTCTTATTCCGCGCGGGTCTTATTTCCGCCCAGCCGGCAATTGCAAACAACTCCTTGCACACTGTATTGCAGTGTGCAAGCTTCCATGACAGCATGCCGTATTGCGGCATGCCCTACTTAAGGTACTGTCACAATTTATTTTTGTTATCATGTAAACAGGCACAGAAAAATAAAATAGTTAACAAAAAGAATCTCCGCTACTCTCTTTTTAGAAAAGCTTTTGCAGCATCGGGGGTTTGCTACGTCCGGCGTTTAACCGGTTCTGTTCAATTTACACCTGAACGGGAGTTCCGGCATTTGCACGTTTTCAACGTTCAGCGTTCAACGTTCAACGTTCAGCGTTCAGCGTTCGCCAAGAATGAATCCTCTATACCATATAGGTAACGTAGTCCCCTGAACCCTCTGAACCCTCTGAACCCTCTGAACCCCTGAACCCTCTGAACCCTCTGAACCCCTGAACCCCTGAACCCCTGAACCCCTGAACCCCTGAACCTCTGAACCTCTGAACCTCTGAACCCTGAACCTCTGAACGCTGAACCCCTGAACCCTGAACGCTACACCCTCTCTACCACCCCTTTTAAATATGTCCAGAACCTCTCTACCGATCCGATATTGACTCTCTCATCGGGAGAGTGGGGATGACAGAGGGTCGGACCGCAGGAAACCATATCCATTCCGCTGTATTTAGAACCGATAATTCCGCATTCAAGCCCTGCGTGTATCACTTCCACTTCAGCTTTACGCCTGAAGAGATTTTCATGAACAGACAACATCAGTTCAAGAAGTTTTGATGAGGGATCTGGTGTCCAGCCGGGATAACCACTGGCAAATTCCACATGTGCCCCGGCCAGAGAAAGAGAGCTGAGAACCGCATTGGCCAGATCATCCTTTGCGCTGTCACTTGAACTCCGCAACAGACACTGAATATGGGTCTTTCCATTTTCACATTTGAGCACCGCAAGATTATTGGATGTCTCAACAACACCAGGGGCACTGTCACTCATTCTCATAACCCCGTTTGGACAGGCGTAAATCACCCTGAGCAGGTTGCCCTGTGCCGGTTCGGTAAGCACCTGCTCCGGCAGTTCAACCTCCTCAAAAACAATCCTGAGATCAGGATCTGAAAGAGAATATTCCTTTTTGAGGAAATTCTCCTGCACAGTCAAGAACGTTCTGAACTCATCTTTGTAGACATCCGGAACCACAACGGTTGCAAATGCCTCCCTGGGAATCGCATTGCGGACAGATCCGCCGTAAAAACCGCTTAATCTTATGTCAAGCTCCTGAAGAGAGTTGAAGAGAACACGGTTCAGAAGCTTTATGGCATTTCCCCTTCCAAGGTGAATATCGATTCCTGAGTGGCCGCCTCTGAGCCCGGTCAGGGCAACACTGAAAGCTATTCTGCCGCTTGATGTCTTCTCTACTGGGCTTATTATCTCCGCATTACAGTCAAGCCCTCCTGCACAACCGATACAAATTCTGCCCTCATCCTCACTGTCAAGATTAATAAGCATCCTTCCGGTGATAAAACCCGGCTTGAGCCCCAGCACCCCTCCCATTCCCGATTCTTCATCAACTGTAAACAGAGCCTCTATCGGCCCGTGCCGAAGCCCCTGATCCTCAAGAACCGCAAGCATCGCTGCGGCACCTATACCGTTATCCGCTCCCAGAGTCGTCTTCTCTGCCCTCACCCATTCCCCGTCTATAACAGGAATTATGGGGTCTTTGTAAAAATCGTGCTCTACACCTGCATTTTTCTGTGGCACCATGTCAAGATGACTCTGAAGAACTACAGTCGGGCTCTTCTCTCTTCCCGCAGTTGCGGCTTTACTTACCACCACATTGCCGACATCATCGCATTTATACGAAAGACCCAGTCCCGATGCTACCTCCTGAACATAACGGGCAGCCGCCATCTCATGCTTTGAGGGCCTGGGAATTTTGCATAATGCAGCAAAATGCTTCCAGAGTAGTTCCGGTTTAAGAGAAGTAATATCCGGCATTGGCGTTCTCCTTGTTTTTTCTTTTCATTATAGACCTGGTATACTGACTGTACCTGAACAGATGCTTTCCTTTCAATATAAGTCGAGATCAGACAACCCGTAAAATTCACTCATCATTTTCTCTTCAGCAGTTTCCGCACGTCACTCAAACTCCTTGTGTTAATTACATCATCCTTTTCCAGCCAACCCCGTCTGGCCTGCCCCACCCCGAAGCGCATAAAATCCAGATCCCCCGTGCTGTGAGAATCTGTGTCGATTGAAATCTTTACTTTCATCTCTTTTGCAAGCCTGCAGTGGGTCTCGTTGAGGTCCAGTCTCTCAGGGTAGCTGTTCAATTCCAGAATACATCCACGCTCTTTTGCACCCCTGATAATTGCCTCAATATCAATTTCAAAGGGTTCCCTTTTATTTATCAGCCGCCCGGTGGGATGAGCCAGAATGTTAAAGTATTGGTTATCCATGGCTTTAAGAACCCTTTTTGTCTGCTTGTCTCTTGATAGATTGAATTTGTAGTGAACCGAACAGACAACTACGTCAAGTCTCTTGAGAACAGAATCGGAAAGATCCAGTGAACCATCTTCCATGATATCCACCTCTATCCCCTTTAAAACAGTAAATCCCTCAAGAGTCTCATTGAGCCTGTCAATGTGCTCGATCTGCCCTTCAAGGTCACTCTCCTTCAGTCCATGAGTCATCGCCAGATGCTTTGAATGATCTGTTATCGCCAGGTACTCATAGCCTTTAGCCCGCGCGGCACTCACCATCTCCTCTATTGTGGCATGCCCGTCGGTACGGGAAGTATGCGAGTGAAGGTCCCCTTTAATATCTGTGAGCTCGATAAGGTTCGGAAGCAGCCCATTCCGGGCGGCTTCCAGCTCTCCTGTGTCCTCCCTGAGCTCCGGTTCTATGAAGGGAAGCCCTACTGATTCATACACCTCTTCTTCGCTCTGGCCGCATATCCGCCTCTGCCCCTTGAACACCCCGTATTCGTTTATTTTCAACCCGGCTTTCACACCCAGTTTACGCACCCCGATATTGTGCGACTTTGACCCGGTGAAATAGTGCAGAGCAGAGCCGTAGCTTTCCTCAGGTACAACCCTTATGTCAACCTGAATGCCCGAGTTGAGAATAACCGTGGTACGCGTTTCTCCCCTGGAGATCACCCGCGAAATCTGCGGAAAGGAGAGAAACCTTCCGGAAACATCTGAGCTGTTACCGGCTGTTACCATGATGTCAAGATCACGGACCGTTTCCCTGCGTCGCCTGAAAGAGCCCGCAACCACCACTTTCCCTATCCCTTTTGATTCTCTCAGATGCCTTATCACACTTTCGGCAATCTCCTCTGCCTCAGGAAGCATTATCCTCTTTCCGTAATCACGAGCCCGCTTTATCCCCTGAAGAATCGATCGCTCCACTTTTTCACCGAAACCCGGCAGTTTACATATTTTATGGTTCCTGGCCGCCGTCTCAAGCTGCTTAAGATTAAAGATTCCCAGTTTTGAGTTTAAAGCAGAAACTCTTTTTCCGCCCAGACCCGCTATACGCATGTACTCTATCAGCCGGGGGTTTACCCTCTTTTTTATTTCGTCAAGAGCAGAAAGATGGCCGGTTGTGACAATCTCATAAATCTTCGCGGCAAGATCTTTCCCTATCCCGGGGAGTTTTGTGAGATCCTGAGTGTCTGCGATCAGCTCCGAAACATCCTGAGAGAGCCCGCTTATGGTCCTCGATGCGGTTCGGTAGGCACGTACCCTGAAGGGGTTTTCTCCTTCGATCTCCAGAAGATCCGCCATGTCATCAAAGATCGCTGAGACGGCAGAATTATTAACGCGCATCTCTTTAACCCCGATTACTTCTGCGGAATGCTGGTGTTTTTGATCTCCCCAGCTCCAGTAACAAATCCTCACCCAGTTCTATTTCCAATTTCCTTACCGGAGGGGCATTTCTTGGAAGCCTCAGAAGAGCAAGGGACCTTGTCTCAAGTTCATATCCTGCCGAGCACTCGTAAAGCGGCGGCGTGCTTAAGGGAACAGAATCTCTGGTATCGAAGACAAGCTCCCATCTCTCTTCTTCAGAACAGGGCGGCAGCTTGAATGTAACCGATTCGTAATGGGCATTGAGCAGTATAAGCAGGGTGTCATCGAAAATCGGTTCCCCGTGTTCGTCCACGTCCTCTATGGCATCACCGGAAAGCTTGAGCCCCAGGTAAAGTACCCTGGGGTTGCTCCAGTCTTTTTCGTTCATCTCACGACCGTCCGGATGAAGCCACGTCAGATCTTTTTCCCCTTTTTTACGGGTATCACGGCCGCTGAAGAAGTTTCTTCTCTGGAGAACGGGATGACGATGAAAGGTGGAGATGAGAAATCTTGTGAATTCAAGGAGATCTTTTTCCCTGTTATCAATCATCCAGTCGACCCATGAGATTTTACTGTCCTGGCAGTAGGCGTTATTGTTACCAAGCTGAGTTCTCCCCGATTCATCACCGCTTAGAAGCATGGGTACCCCCTGGGCCAGAATCAGGGTTGCCAGGAAGTTTCTTTTCTGCCTCTCACGCAGCTTATTGATAAGCGGGTCATCGGTAGGCCCCTCAATTCCGCAATTCCAGCTCAGGTTTTCATTTGTGCCGTCACGGTTTTCCTCTTTATTTCCCTCATTGTGCTTTTGACTGAAGGCAACAAGGTCATTAAGTGTAAAGCCATCGTGGGCGGTAACGAAGTTTATGCTTGCATAGGGCCGCCGTCCTCCCCGCTCATAAAGATCACTGCTTCCGGTAAGCCGGTATGCAAGATCCCCCACCTGCCCCTCATCGCCTCTCCAGAACCTTCGTACCGTATCGCGGAATTTTCCATTCCATTCGGCCCACAGCACAGGGAAGTTTCCCACAAGGTATCCCCCCGGTCCAAGATCCCAGGGCTCAGCGATAAGCTTTACTCTTGATACCACGGGGTCCTGATGGATAAGATCGAAAAAGGCACTGAGCCGGTTTACATCGTGAAGCTCCCTTGCCAGGCTTGCAGCCAGATCAAATCTGAACCCGTCAACGTGCATCTCTGTCACCCAGTACCTGAGGCTGTCCATGATCATCTGAAGCACATGCGGGTCAATCATGTTTGGGGTATTGCCGCATCCGGTGTAGTCAAGATAGAATCGCCGGTTTTCCGGATTTACATTGTAGTAACTGAGGTTATCTATGCCTCTGAAGGATAGAGTGGGTCCCAGATGGTTTCCCTCTGCAGTGTGATTGTAAACGACATCGAGAATTACCTCGATTCCCTCTCTGTGAAGGGTTTTGACCATGGTCTTGAACTCGTTTACCTGCTGGCCGTAGGCCCCGCTTGAGCAGTAGCGGACCTCGGGAGCAAAGAAACCGATAGAGTTATACCCCCAGTAGTTTGAGAGCCCCTTATTGACCAGGTCCCTTTCGGAGATCGACTGATGCACCGGCATAAGCTCAAGTGCAGTGATGCCCAGGGAATGAAGATATGCGATGATTGCAGGATTACTGAGGCCCGCATAGGTAGAGCGCATCTCGGGAGGCACTTCCGGATGTAAAGCAGTAAATCCCTTTACATGCACCTCATAGATTACGGTCTTGTGCCAGGGGGTCTGAGGGGAGAGGTCGTTTCCCCATGAGAAGGCCGGATCCACCACTACGGCCTTGGGCATGAAGGGGGCGCTGTCCCGCTCATCGAAAGACAGATCCGCTGCAGGGTCAGCGATACGGTAACCAAAAAGTGAATCATCCCACTTTAATGTGCCGTCGATTGCCAGGGCATAGGGGTCCAGAAGAAGCTTGTTGGGGTTGAAACGGTGTCCCTCTGAGGGAGCGTAGGGTCCGTAGACCCGATAACCGTAGCGAAGTCCGGGACGGGCCTCGGGGAGATACAGGTGCCACGTAAGATCGGTGTGTTCGGTAAATTTTATACGGCTTATCTCTTTATCGCTTCCATCAGCACCGAAAATACAGAGCTCAACAGCGCTTGCGTTTCTGGAGTAGAGTGCAAAATTCACCCCCGCCCCATCCCAGGTCGCACCCAGGGGGAAGGGTTTTCCGGGCCACACTTTTTCGGGTTTTACAGTCATAGAAGTACTTCCGGCAAGGAAACGGGCTCAGAAGCCAGTGAGTGCAAAAGAGGTGCCCGGAGAAGAAACTTCGTGGCATGGAAATTGCAGTTTCTATTCCCGTGTTTTTCCGCAACCATTTACAAAAGGAGATCACTGTGAAGCTCATCAAACTTGCTGCTCTAAGTCTCTTTCTAACCCTGGGGGGTTTCAGTTTAAACGGGTGCAATGGAAATGGCTCAGCAGAGAAGGCTGGGGAAAAGGTGGATGAGGCCACAAAGAAGGCAGGAGAGGCGGGCAAGGAGGCCACTGACACACTTAAGAAAGCTCTTCCCGGTGACACCAACCAGTAGCTGAGAAGATGTGTTTGGCTTTATAAAAGAGATTTATAGAGAGTACGGCGGTGATGATGCCCCCAGGCTGGCTGCGGCATTAGCCTATTATACTCTCTTTTCTCTTGCACCGCTTCTAATAATCGCCATAGCCATAGCCGGGTATGTCTTTGGCAGAGAGGCTGCACAGGGGCTGATTGTTGAGGAGCTTCAGGGCACAATCGGTACCAGAGCCGCTCTTTTGGTTCAGCAGCTCCTGCTCTCTGCCTCCCGTCCATCATCAAGTGTTCCTGCCACTATTATTGGATTTCTGCTCTCCCTATACGGGGCATCGCATGTCTTTAACCACCTTAACATCTCTTTAAACCGGATCTGGAGAATCCGGCAGGCCGGGAGTGGAATAGTGTTCTGGATAAAGACGAAACTGATTTTTATTCTCATGGTTTTCTCATCCGGAGTCTTTCTTCTCATCTCTCTTCTGGCCGGTGCGGTACTGGAGTGGGCTGGGGGCTATTTTGACACTATTTTACCGGGATTATTCCAGACCGCAAATTTTTTCCTCTCATTTCTCTTTACCACACTTCTCTTTGCATTCATCTTTAAATTCATTCCCGATGCACTAATCCGCTTTGAGCCGCTGCTTCTGGGGTCACTTTTCACCTCAATTTTTTTTAATCTGGGAAAATCGGTTCTGGGGTTATATCTTGGGAGAAGTGTTTACCGCTCCACCTACGGGGCCGCCTCGTCACTTATAGTACTTCTGATCTGGATCTACTTCTCCGCACAGATACTCTTTCTCGGTGCGGAATTTACAAAAGTGTATGCCCGCAGACGCAAAAAGCCTCTTTTACCATCCCAGAGTGCCGCAAGGGTTTAAGTGGTACCAAACTTCTGCATCCAGGAAGGGCGAAGTGCGTTTAGACCTTGTAACAGAATGGTTTGAACTAATCGCAGGTGCACCACACTGGTGCTACATCTGCGATTTGTAAAAGCCTTTATGCACAAGGGATAAGTGCAATTCGACCCTGATCCTGGTACAGAAGTCAGGTGGTACAATAATTGCAGACTTTAAGCTCAGAAACAGTCAACCGGGATCTTGATTGCAGATCTTCACTCTTTTAGCGGAGCAGAAGGACGATGTTGGCATGGGCACTGGCGTTTCTGATTCTCTCACTGATCTCTGCGGGCCTTTTACTGAGCGGGACCGCGGTTGTCTCTTCGGTATTGATTCAGGTTCTTTTTATCGGGTTTCTGGGGCTGTTTGCGGTAACTCTTATAATTGGTCTGGCCCGGAAACCACCACATGTCTGAAGTCTGGAAATAAACTTTTCGAAGGGGTAAAAAAATGGGTATGGTTAAGAAAGTGACACTCTTTTCACTCTTGACGGCAGCGGTTCTTGGAGTGAAGAAAAAGATGATGAAAAAGGGAAGATAAGATTTATGTGCAGAAAGAAGATGAGTCTTAGTGAAAAGCTTTCAGAGATGATTCATAAAATTTTCAGAGGAATCAAAAAGAACCCCAGGCAGGTGTTTTTTTGGGGCCGCTAAAGAGTCGGGAAGAAGATTGCCGCTCTTCAACAAAGTAAAGGAGATTTCCCATGAAGAAAATTGCTTTTCTTGTTTTGCTGATTGCGTTTTCAATTAACGCCCAGCAGCTGCGCCTCAGCCTTATCGGTGCAGTTGCAAAAGAGGCGGGTGAGAATTTCGACCGTTTTAACTGGGGCTTTGCAGCAGGCGGCAATATGTTTTTCTATCTCGATGACAATCTGCTTCTGGGAGCCAGAGCCGCATACCTGAGGTGGACCCCAAACGATTCGCAGTTTATTGAGAGTGTCGGGAACCTTCTTGACGGGCAGGTAAGCGGCAACACCTGGACATTTGAGCTTGTTCCATTTGCCCGCCTCACTACAAACTTCCCCATGAGCATGATTAACCTCTTTGCCCAGGCGGGAGCGGGTCTCTATATTGTAAATTCAGAGGTGACAGTAAGCGGCACCGACACCACAGATACCGTAGTCGAAAGAACCTTCGGCAGAAACGCCAGGGCACTCTTTGGAGCCGCTATAGGAGGCGGACTCACCTTCGGAAACCCGGACTTTATCTCCGTAGATATCTACCCTCTTTTTAATCTGGTGTTTCTGGAAGACAACGACATAATGAAATATTTCACTATTAACCTGGCACTGGGATTTGGTATTTAGTGCATTCCATAAAAAAAACATTGCCGCTTCCGGAATACTTCCTGTGGCGGCTGTTTTTTATCTGCACCTAATCCTTGATAAAGAATTCTTTAGAAACAGGAGTTTTTTTGGGAGGGGGCGTCCCCCCTTGCGCTCCAGCCCGTCGAAGACGATATGAGTAATTCTTAAGAATAAAGATGTTTTTTTGGAAGAGGGCGTCCCCAATATAAAGAATTCTTTAGAAACAGGAGTTATTTTTGGGAGGGGGCATCCCCCCTTGCGCTCCAGCCCGTCGAAGACGCCGGTCTT
>JAAYYB010000038.1 GCA_012515615.1 Fibrobacter sp. | reverse complement strand
TGTAGGAATGGGTGATGTTACAAGACTGATTGTCGCCAATGAGGGGACAAATTCACCTGCGGGCGGCGATCAGCTGAAAATTCTGGCAAGCGGAACCATTCGAGATCAGTTCGGTAATGCAGCTCATGCAGATAACCGCCCTGTGATCATAACCGTAAGGGCTATTCCGCCGGATATTGCCGGGGCATGGTATGAAGATGCCGATGCAAACGGTATTGTGGAAAAGGTAACTGTTGACTTTAACAAGAATGTCAGCACCGCTTTTCTGGGGGTTTATCTGAAATGGCCGCAGCCGGCAAATGAAACAAGCGATACGCTGAAAGCAGCCTTATTCAGTTATCCAAACGCTGCCGATTCCTCGATCGTCGAGATAAATGTTCTCAATCAGTTCAGATCTCAAAACTTTGTTGTGAACAAAACAGACGTTCAAATGACTATTGATCCGGCAGTGTTCTATAATTTCCCCGGTGTAACGAGAAATAAGAATGTTTTAGATAAGGCCGCTCCGGTGCTTGATTCTATGACTCTGGCTCCTGGTGAGGCCCTTTCGGAGACTGAAAATGCACCTGATACTCTCATTGCAGACTTTTCGGAAGCTGTGACTATTCTGGACCAGGCGGCAAAGACTCCGTACACATTCTACCCTTCAACCGGGACCCCCTACGCCCTGAGCCTGACTTTTTTTAAGCAGATGAATAACAAGGTTATTTATCTGGTAGAAAATACCGGTGCCAATCCTCAGAAAAGTGATTCGGTAAATGTGGCAGTTCCGGCGTCTCCACTGTTTCAGGATCTAGAGGGTAATATTCTTAACAATCCTGCAAACAAAAAAGTGCCTCTGACCATAAAACCGATGAAGTACCCGGTAAAGGTTAGAGTCGGGCCAAATCCGTTTAATCCGATGCTGGGGGGGGTTACAAGGATCGAAATTAAACCTGTAACTTCAAAAGCTGAGATGGCGGTTATCGATGCTACCATCACTATCTTCGACCCGTTGGGAAATAAAGTTCACGAGGAGAAGAAAATTGGCCAGCAGCAGATGTGTGAATTTACCTGGGACGGCAGTAATAAAAAAGGCAGGAAGGTTGGAACCGGTGTTTATATGGCACGGGTGAAGGGAAAGGATCTGACCAGCAACAAGGCGATAGATGAAATCTTCTATATTGCCATCAAACGATAATATATCACGTGAATTTCTTTTAAAAAGGCCCGGTGAAAACCGGGCCTTTTTCATTTTGGGGGACGGAACGGGCGATCCGGTTGTGTAGAGACGTCCGGCCGGACGTCTCTACGGGACGGATTGGCCGACCGTCTGTACGGGGACGGGTGGACACCGGCTGCCCAAAACCGGAAAATGATTTGAAAAAATCCTCCTGAGATGATACATTATTATAATCGTTTCTGAAGGAAGGCTGTAAATTTGGCAAAGAAAAAAAGATCAAAAAAAAAGAAACCCTCTTCTGCAGAAAAAAGGGTACAGCCGGTATCTAATCGAAAGAGTTCCTGGGGTTATCCGGTATTTATTTTAGCAGCTGTTATAGCCGGACTGGCTGTTGAGATCTCTGTAACCTATCCTCAATCCCGTTTTCCCTTTCTTTATCAAAATGTATTTGTCACGGGCGGAATAATTCTCTCATTGGTTGCGGTTCTTACGGGTCATCTGTCCTATTCACGGGTAAATAGCCTGAGAGTTTATATGGCAGGGTATCTTACAGGGATGATCTGCCTCTGTTTTTTTCTCTTATCAGAGAACAGCTTTATTGATTTTCCCCGGCCCGCGCCCCCCGGGTATTTCCCGGTTATCTGTATTCTGGCATTGATCAACTTTTTCCTGATTCCGCTTTTGCCAGGGTCAGTAAAATACCGCTTTGCCCGCAGTTCCACGCTGGCGGTACTCGCAATAGAGGTGGTAGTGCTTTTAACATTGAGGTTTGCTCCGGGTGCCCGGGGGTGGACATCGGTGCTGACTTTCAGCGGTAAAGAGGACAGCGGTTTCTGGTTCGGACCGCTTCTTTTCCTGGGGTCAACAGTCCTGAGTTTTCTGAGGTTAAGAGATGAGTTTTCTCTTGGCGGCCTGATAGCCGGATGCAGTTTGATTTTTGCATTGATCTGGACCTTCGGGATTGATGCGGGCCGCGAAATTTCATCCCAGATCGCGCTTTTCAGTACCGCGCCGTTGTTTCTTGTGGCCGGGACCCTTGTACACTGGTTTTCCCGAATCGAGAACAGGGTCTCTTATGATCCGCTGCTTCAGATCTACAACAGGGATTACTGCACCAGGATAATAACGGAACAGGCCAACATGAAAACGACGCCGCCATTTTCTGTTGCCATGGTTGATATCGATCACTTTAAAAATGTTAACGACACCTATGGACATCAGGCTGGTGATGCCGTTCTGCACACTGTTGCGCAGACGCTTTTAAAAGGGCTCTCTCCGCAAGGGGTGGTATGCAGGTATGGTGGAGAGGAGCTGGCTATCTTTTTTCCTCAAAAAACCACTGAAGAGGTGGTTCCGTTGATGGAACAGGCAAGGATGGATATAGAGAAAACCAAAACTGCTTCAGGTAAAAAAAAGATTTCAGTAACTATTTCCTGTGGGGTTTCTCACAGGGAAGCCGTGTCACAGTCTGTTATGGAGGTGATCCACGCAGCAGACAAAGCGCTTTACAAGGCCAAAAATGAGGGCCGTAACCAGGTTAAAAGTGCTAAAGTATAGGATTTATATGGCATTAACATTTCAGCGCAACCGTTACGGATCGTTATGCCGTTGCAGAACGGCATCCATCAGGCAGGGTAAGAGTGGATTCCGGCTTTCACCGGAATGACGGAGTGTTACGTTGTCATCCCAGAGGTGACTTAGTGACTGAAATCATGTTACTTCTTTCACTTGGGGTGAGACAGTGACTTAACACGCTAAGTCACTAAATCATCTCTGAGGTGAAAGAGTGACTTAACTCGTTAAATGCATCCCTGGAGGGTCACTAAATCACCTCTGAGGTGAAAGAGTGACTTAACTCGTTAAATGCATCCCTGGAGGGTCACTAAATCACCTCTGAG
>JAAYYB010000335.1 GCA_012515615.1 Fibrobacter sp. | reverse complement strand
TCCGGCACCCATTCCGGAAAACATTAAAAACCTGCCGGAAATTGGCCGGAATGGGTGCCGAATACCGCCGGAATCACCTGCCGGATAATTTCCGGAATCAGTGCCGAATAAAACCGGATTATGCAACTTAACTCGTTAAATGCATCAGTGGTGGGGCACTAAGACACCTCTGGGGCGAAAAATTGACTTAACTCCTTAAATGCATCAAGTAGAGGGAGCACTATAATTCACCGGGGGTGAGACTGTGACTTAACTTGCTAAATCAAAAAGTCACCTCAGGGGTGAGACAGTGACTTAACGAGTTAAATCAAAAATTCATCTCAGGGGTGGAGCAGTGACTTAACGAGTTAAATCAAAAAGTCATCTCAGGGGTGAAACTGTGACTTACCTCAGGGGAAATACATAAGTCTCTTGTAGGGTGAAAGAAAGCCCAAAGTGAATCAGTATCAAAATGCTAAAGTTACCTCTGAGGACTTCATCTTTGCAGTAGAAATGTAACCTGCATTAATCCTGAAAAACGAAGTTGGACGAGGCAAAAAATCGGCATCTGTTGAACGCTACGTTTTTCTGTTCTCCGCAACTGCGACTTTTAGGATTATTTACCCCAAATGGTACATGCCTGGTTCTTCCAGGCTACAACCCGTTTTAATCTACCACCAGTTCGCCAGTGCGACCGCAAGGGCGTTTCGCAAATGTGATAACCATACCTGCCTGCACAAATGGCGGGCAACAAGGGGTGATAGCGCAAGACCGGTTTCCTAACCGGGCTGGAGCGCAAGAGGGAACGCCCTCTTCCAAAAACTCATAAAATCCATAAGATTTCACGGACGGACTATCTTCATAATTTTGGAACTCCTGACTCCTGACTTGCGACTTGTGACTTTCCCTTACATGCCTGGTTCTTCCAGGCTACAACCCGTTTTAATCTACCACCAGTTCGCCAGTGCGACCGCAAGGGCGTTTCGCAAATGTGATAACCATACCTGGCCTGCACAAATGGCGGGCAACACGGGGTGATAGCCGCAAGACCGGTTTCCTAACCGGGCTGGAGCGCAAGAGGGGGCACCCTTTTCCAAATAAATTATTAACGACTATTATAACACAAATATGAAAGACAGGAAACCCAGAGGGATTTAATTTAAATAATGAGGTAAAAAGTTTTCGAGGCATCTCTGTATTTGGTCATTATAAAAGAATTGGTAATTCAAATTACATATTATTATGATTTTTAGTAATTCAAATTACATATTATTATAATATTAAGTAATTCAAATTACATATTATTATATTTATCAGTAATCTATATCTCTGTTCGTAATTATAGCATGAGCAAGTGATCTGAATTATGATTAATCGTTCTATAATCAAGCTTATTGAAGCAGATATGTTTCGGGGTAAAGCAATTCTGCTTTATGGTGCCAGGCAAACCGGCAAAACTACGCTGGCAATGGAACTACTTAAAAACAGAATGGATGAGGTGCTTTTTCTCAATGGGGATGAGGCTGATGTTCGGGATGCACTATCCGGGGTAACATCAACGAAATGGAAAAACATAATAGGAAAGAAGAGAATCGTATTCATTGATGAAGCCCAGAGGATAAATGATATAGGGATAGCTATCAAGCTTATTACCGATATGATGCCTGAGATACAGGTTATCGCAACAGGGTCTTCATCATTTGAACTGGCCAACCGGTCTAATGAGCCTCTGACCGGCAGAAAATACATCTATCAGTTATTTCCTTTTTCTTTTGGGGAACTTTGCGGAGAGCAGGGTCTTCTTGAAGAGAAAAAAAACCTTGAGCATCGTCTGATTTTCGGTCATTACCCTGAGGTGGTAACATCGCGGGGGGATCAGCAGAGGATATTGAGGCTTCTTACTGAGAGTTTTTTATTTAAAGATCTGCTGATGTTAGAGGGAATCAAGAAACCATCTTTGCTTTCAAAAATTTTAAAAGCTCTGGCTATGCAGGTCGGTAATGAGGTTGTGTCTAATGAACTGGCGCAGCTGGTTGGATCAAACAAGAATACAGTTGAAAAATATATAGATATGCTGGAGAAGGTATTTGTGATTTTTACACTTCCGGCTTTAAACCGGAATCTCCGCAATGAGTTGAAAAAGGGGAAAAAGATCTATTTTTATGATAATGGGATTCGAAATGCAATTGTCGGGGACTTTCGAGGTATAGAGAATCGAACCGATACAGGGGCGCTATGGGAAAATTACCTTATCAGTGAAAGAATCAAGGCTTTTTCCAACCATAATATAGTGGCAGATAAATTTTTCTGGCGGACAACGCAGCAGCAGGAAATTGACTTTGTTGAGGACAGATCCGGAATACTGCATGCGTTTGAATTTAAGTGGCATGCAGCAAATAAGGCTCGTTTTCCACTGACTTTTAGAAGAGCTTACCCGGAGAATGAATTGAAGGTGATTACACCGGATAATTATGAAGAGTTTGTGGGTGATCCATTGTAACAAGCAATAAACCTGAAAATCGCAGTTGGATGAGGAAAAAAATCGTAATCTGTTGAGCGCTAAGGCTTTCAGGCATCTTGATCTTATCACCTTGTCGATAAGACCTGCGATGCCTTCAAGCCTTATCATCTCAACATCTTACGGTTTTTTATTCTCCCCAACTGCGACTTTTAGGTT
>JAAYYB010000368.1 GCA_012515615.1 Fibrobacter sp. | reverse complement strand
TTTTCCCTATTTTTTTCGGCTGTGGGACATAATTATTTCAAGCTCTAGTCTTTGACAATTATCACATAGGCTCGATAGCCTATGTACTTCTTCTGGGCATCTACCTTCGCCCCATTGCCGTATGCACTAACCTTTCTCTCGTATATCTCTACTACTTCTTCGCCAAGATTAAGCGGACCATTCACTATAGCTTCTACTTTGCGTGACATGATGGTCTATACATAGAAAGACTTATAAAGCTTAGGGTTACTAGTATCCCATGCTGACAACTGAAGCGGTCAGAAGACGGATCAGAGATGTAAAAGAATGCTTGCCCTCCGAATACAAGTTCAAATCATCAGTTGGCAGGAACTGGCCAGAGTATGAGAAAGAGTTATCTGACAGTATTCGTGCAGCATTCAGGAACATCAGCCCATTAATCGATGAGGCAGTTTGCAACATACACATAAGTAAAGGTAGAGGATCGCCCCGTAAACTTACCTTGAAACAAAGAGTGACACTTCTTCTGATAAAAGAGCTTGTAGGTCACAGCAACAGGATGATGGCTAACATGCTCGTTGTTTTTTCAATGCTAAATGACATAGATGTCAGCTACAAAACAATAGAAAGGCTGTACTCCGACCCAGAAGTAGCACTTGCCATCCATAATCTTCATGTCGTGATGCTAAAAAAGAAGAGAATACGACATGCTGAGACATCGGGAGATGGGACAGGCTATTCCCTCGCAGTATCCAAACACTACTCTTCAGTAGTCCAGAAAAGACATGACAAGGCAAAAGAAATTAAATATGGAGAGAACCAGCTTCGGAGAGAATTTGTCTATAAGTTTGCACTGCTAGATCTAAACACTTTCATGTACATTGCATACGGAGCAAGCTTGAAAAGTGAGAAAGAGGCTTTTGAAAAAGCGATGGAAATGCTAGAATCTCTTGATATAAAAGTAGAAAGCATTCGCCTTGACAAATATTACAGTTATCCCTTCTATGTTGACAAATTTCAAGATTCCAAGGTCTACATAATACCTAAGGCTAACTGTACAATCAAAGGGTCGCAAAAATGGAAGAGCACTTTGAAGGAGTTTATGAACGATACGGAAAGCTACCTCCAAGAATACTACCGAAGAGAAAGCTCTGAAGCAGCGTTTTCCGCAGACAAGAGACGCTTCGGCTGGACAATAGGGCAGAAGCGCACAGGCAGAATATATTGTGCCGTATCCTGCATTGCGCTCTGGCACAATCTTTTGAATCTAAATGCAGGTTAATTATGTCCCACAGCCTATTTTTTCCATATCCTTAAATATGGGGAAACCTATTATCAATATAAATTGAGGAATAACAATGAGACAGAGATACGACATGTATGAGGATGATTATTCCAATGAAATATTTTATCTCTATTTTGATTTTGAAAAAGAAATAAGAAGAATTGCGGCCTTGAACGACAAAGTTCCCTCGTGGATAGAACCTATGATTGAGAATGATATGGAGGAAATATATCGAACGAGAAGAGAAGTAGATGAGAAAGAAGGCCATATGGTAGATTTATGGATGGAAGACTATAGGTTGGCCAGATTTGAATCAATTCCAAAGGATAAAATAGATAAGATAAGACTGATTAATCATTTAAGCGAAGAAGAAGCTAAGATTGAATTGGCCAATCAAGATTTTCTAATTAAATTCTTAGACAGGATGG
>JAAYYB010000334.1 GCA_012515615.1 Fibrobacter sp. | reverse complement strand
GACCTAACCATATACCTGCGCTACTGTCTCCCCATATAACATCAGGGGAACTGTTGATGAAAAATATAGAGTCTTCAGGAGTACCTTTGGCAATCAGTATTCCGAAGCCAAAACATGGATCACCGATTCTGATCCCGGCATTCTTTTCAAATTTACATACAACACCGGGCATTATGGTTACACTGCTTGCTCCTGCCGAAAAAGAGCCGATCACTGTCATCTGGCTGAAAATGTAAGGCAGATCCATTTTTCTCCAGACTGCTGCTTCATTATTAACAAGTGCTCCCAGTATATGGATTCCGTTATTCTCTTTATTAAATCCTGAGAAAGTAATCTTTCCAGATAGATTTCCCAGTTTATCTGCAGATAAAGTCAGAGGATACCCGCCACAGTCTGAAATTGTGTTGTTTGTGAAAGTTAAGGAATCACCGGGCCCGGCTGTACTGTCGAAGTAAATGCCATTGCTTTTGCAGGAGGTCACTTTGCAGTTGGTGATAACCGGAGATCCTGCCTTGACATATATGCCTGCTGTTGCCTCTGAGACTGTACAATAGTTTAAAAGAATATTTTTTGCGGAATCACCTAAAATAATTCCTCCGCTTTTTGAAGAACCCCACGCCTGCACACCCGTATCAGCTTTAAATATTACCGGGGAGTCAGCCGATCCGTTTGCTTTAAGCGTTCCTTGCGAATTGATACCCACCTCGATATAGGATTCATCACACGATTTCACCGTAACACCTTTTTCTATGGTCAGGATACCATTATTACCAACGCCTAAGACAGTGCCAGGATCAAGGATGACCTTAATTCCTTCACCCCAGGTTACCTGTGATTCAATTGAACAATTACCTGTGATCCGATAAATTTTGTTTTTTTCCAACCATGCCTCTTCATTCGATATTGTACCTTCTTTTGTAAGCACCTCAAGTGGAGGGACGATTGGGTTGCCGTTATTTTCATTAGAGCATTTTATGAAGAGTGCGGCAGAGAATAATAATACTTGACAAAATTTATTCATTTTTACCTCACCATTTTATAACATTTACCAGCATACTTTTAATCGCATGTATAGTAAAACTTTACCAGGGTGACTTACCCGAGAAAAAATAATCTGTCACCCGGGGTCCGAACAGTTTTTATAAAAATCAGCGCTGCAGGACTCTTCTGCCCACCGGGTAGTAGCGTCCCGCGATTTTCTTTGCCACTATGAAAGTACCGGTTGTATTATGATTGAGCTTTAAGGCGCTGTGGCCTGAAATTCCGCCGTTTTTTTCAGTCCCTACTATCTTTCCGGAGATATCAAGCAAGACATAGTCGCCGTTTCCCGTGTTTGCAGAAACAGAGGAAACACGGTGAGCACCCCGCACCGATGTCGTGGCATCGAGACAGCCGCTGCTTTTAAGCCACTGATAACAGGTATCTCCCCAGTTACCGCAGGAATACCCGAACCCGTGCCCTCCACAGCTTAGTGTCATCCTGTAGAATTTTGCCTTGACCCCGTGCTGTACACAGGCATCGTAAAACACCTGACTATTTTTCACCTGTACCACATTGTCAACGGTCCCGTGTACAAGAAAGGTGGGCGGAGTATCGGCGGTAACCTGTTTTTCATTGGAGAGACTGTCAACCAGGGCATTAGAAGGGTTGTTGCCTATGATATTGCTTCTGGATTGTGTATGGGTAAATGATGCATCCATCGTGATGACAGGGTAGACAAATATCGAGAAATCGGGTCTGCAGTGAAGCCTGTCGATCGGATCGGCAGCCTGCGGGTCGCCTATGTCATAATGAGTTGCAAGGTAGGAGGCCAGATGTCCTCCGGCGGAACAGCCCAGAACCCCGATCCGTTTCTGATCAACATTCCACTCTTCTGCCATGCTTCTGACAAGCCTCATGGCCCGCTTTACATCCCACATCGGAACCGGGTATTTATACGTCGGAGCGACACGATACGACAGCACAACGACAACAAAACCCTTAGGAAGCCAATAGTTTCTTGCCGCCTGTGCCTCGCTCATTACCACCATCCCGTAGGCGCCTCCAGGAACTACAAGAATTGCAGATCCGTTGGCCGCTGAAGCACTGGGCTTGTAGATTTCAATCCATGGAATATCAGCAGCGGCAGTTCCCTTAGCTCCGGGGGTATTAGCGCTCCAGAGATTAATTTTTGTCTGTGAAGTAACATTAAGTGCGGCCGCGACAACAAATAAAAACATGGCATAACGGAAACGGTAGTTGCGCATCTTTAGCTCCTGCCTGGCTGAGTGAAATTTATATCAACAACACAATATTGTAGGAATCTGGTTTGTAATGTCTCATTTCAGCTTGCTTTTTAAACTAATTTCAGGCCAGAAATTATTAAAGAAATATCAATTACTCCGGAATCAGACCGGGAAAGATCGTAAAAGCAATATAATTTCCAACTGAATGGCAACTGTTTTAAATACACTGGAAATGCCTGAAGCTCTGCCTGTATCCTCAAGGGATACAATTTGTTTTTTATTTCTACACCCAGCCTGTTTTCTACGTTATATTATTTAAAGAATAGACTTTTTAATGTAGTACATCCCGAACTCATGGAGACTGTATGATTCGTTTCAAGACCAGGACCGCATACCATTCCCTCATTCTGTTGTCTTTCTGTGTATCATTGTTTGCTGACAACCCGATAATCACCCAGAGATACACCGCAGATCCCAATGCTTTTATCTTCAATGATCGCGTGTATGTTGTCTGTTCCAGTGATGAGGATAACGTTAATAGCTACAACCTGATCAACTACACTATGATCTCTTCCGATGATATGGTAAACTGGACCGACCACAATCTGGTATTTAAAGTAAAAGAACATACCAAATGGGCTGGTCAGGCTTACGCGCCGTGTGCTATCACCCGCGATGGGAAAGTATACCTTTACTTTCCAGACCCAGGATCGGGTATAGGGGTAATGGTTGCAGACAGACCAGAGGGGCCGTATAAAGATCATCTGGGAAGATCTCTTATTAACAGAAGTACGCCTAATTGCTCTGAGCAACAAGTTGGCTGGCTGTTTGATCCGGGCATATTTATCGACAGTACCGCAAGCGGCACACAGGCTTATTTAGTCTTTGGCGGTGGTCAGCCGTTTGGTACAAACCTGCGTATAGTAAAGGTCAATGATGACATGAAATCGATCTCCGGAACACCTCAAACTCTTAATGCCCCAAATTCCTTTGAGGGACCTTTCCTTCATAAATACAACAACAAATATTACCTCTCTTATCCAACAAGCAACGGTTCGAATATCGATTACATGATGAGTGATAATCCGATGACCGGTTGGACTTACAAAGGAACGGCTCTTCCAAATCCCTCCCTGAATGGAAAAAACATCAACGGAGGCAACAACAGCCATGAATCGATGATCGAGTATAAGGGACAATGGTACATGTTCTATCATGACAGGCGCCTCTCAAACAGCGCAACCTATAAAAGGAATGCAAGTGTCGAATTAATGTATTACGAAACTGACGGTAGGATTAAAACTGTGATTGTAACATCGGAGGGAGCCCCCCAAATCAAAAATTTTAACCCCTATGACACAATCCAGGCTGAAACTATCTGGAAACAGCAGGGTATCGAAACTGAGTTCTGTAATGAGGGCGGTGTGATGCTTACCGATATATCCAATGGTGACTATACGAGTTTGAAAGGGGTAGATTTCGGAGATGGTGCAAAAACATTTCACGTAAGAGCAGCTTCCCCGTCAAACGGCGGAACTGTCGAAGTTCACCTTGATAGTCCTAGCGGTACACTTGTGGCCACTTGCGCCGTTTCCGGAACCGGTTCCTGGCAGAACTGGAGAACCGATTCCTGCAATGTGAATAACTGCAGCGGTGTCAAGAATGTCTACTTTGTTTATAAGGGCTCCGGGGAGCCATTCCGTGTCAACTGGTTCAGGTTCACGCCTCTGAACCCTGTTGGTATATCTTACATGCCCAAACAGGCCCGTCTGGTGTCTCAGAAAGGTACTCTGATCTCAAATCCTATCGCTCCGGTAAAAATCATAAATGGAATGAGCTTTGATCTTTCTGGAAGGGCAGTCACCAACATAATCAACAAATCGAACATGGCAAACCTGCCGGTGAACTTAATGACTGTTATCAAAAAACAGCCATAAAACGCGTTGTTCTCGGGGTCTCCGGCTTTGGTATCATAAATAGACCAAAGCCGAATCCGTACACGATTTCGGGATTACTGGATTACCGGGATTACCGGGATTACCGGGATTACCGGGATTACTGGGATTACTGGGATTACTGGGATTACTGGGATTACTGGGATTACTGGATTGCCGGGATTACCGGGATTACCGGGATTACCGGGATTACTGGATTGCCGGGATTACCGGGATTACTGGGATTACTGGGATTACTGGATTACTGGGATTACTGGATTACTGGGATTACTGGGATTACTGGATTACCGGGATTTGGCGTAACAAGTTTTT
Source organism: Fibrobacter sp. (assembly GCA_012515615.1). GTDB lineage: Bacteria > Fibrobacterota > Chitinivibrionia > Chitinivibrionales > Chitinispirillaceae > JAAYIG01. The sequence continues at coordinate 4,923 of JAAYYB010000334.1, read as the reverse complement.
TATTGTAAACTCGTTTGAATTCAAGGCTCTTTGCACCAAAGTTTATTAGAAGCCCATCAGCAATATTGTACGCTTCACAATAGTTGATTGCCTGTGCTTTATGAACATCTTCCAGTTTCTCAACAGCTTTCAATTCTACCATCACCGCATTTTCCACAAAAAAATCAACCCGGCGCGTACCAATATGCATTTCCCGGTAAAATATCAGCATTTCCTTTTCACGTTCAAACGACAGACCTTTAAGCTGTAATTCAATCGCCAGTGCACGCTGATAAATGACTTCCTGAAAACCATTGCCGAGCGCAGTGTGTACAGTCATGGCACAACCGATAATTTTGTGGGTTAGATCATTAACAGTAGAAATGTTCATCTTTCATGTTCCCCTTACAGGATTTACAAGATTTCTACTTCAATTATCGTCTTTTTAATCCTGCAAATCCTGCTCCAGTCATCCACTCTTTAATCCTGTTCATCCTGTAATCCTGTAGTCCTGTACATCCCGCTTCAGTCATCCTCTCCTTAATCCTGTACATCCCGTAATCCTGCAATCGTGTCCAGACGTTTTCTTATCCTGTCCGATATATGGATGTTTATTCGGAAATTAATACTCATATATACATTTTTATCTCAGTATCACCTTTATTACCAATACGTTACACGATTCAATGTTCGGAAAAATTCACTTTTTTATTATATATTCATTTTTTTTGATTATATTGTCATAATATATGTAGACTATTATTGTTGTATAATCATAAATAGTTATCAGGAGGTAGCTCATGCATCGAGTACAAGCAGCATTCCTAGTCTTAGCGGTTGGACTTCAACTGCAGGCACAGACAATAAACTTAAGCGGTAAAGTCACAGGCGTTGGCGGTAAAGCCGTACATGGTGCAATTGTCACACTCAAATCTAATAACCTGATCGACACAACAGATGCCGACGGGAACTACACCCTGAGCGGAACATTAACAAGTGTAAAATCGGCGATCAGTAAATCCGGATGCGAAGCGATATACCTTAAAAACAATGTTGTAGCTGTAAAGTTGTCACAGCCGGCACCCATATCTGTCAGACTTTTTAATATGCAGGGAAAACAGCTCCATAATTTCACTGCAAGTCACACCTCAGCGGGGGATTACCATTTTTCACTGAATGATCTCTCATTAGCCGAGAATATGATGATTGTTCATGTTTCTACGGGCCGGCTGACAGCAAGCTTCCGTTATGTTCCTCATCTAAACAGCACAGCTTCTCACCTGGACGGTTCCTCCGGCGGAATTAAACTGGCAAAAAGCCTGGCAGATAATGAGACTCTGGAGGCCTCGGCTTTAGGCTACAAAACAAAATCATCACCAATTACCACTTTTACCGGAACTGTTGACATTACTTTAGAATCCGAATTTACCGGTGAATGCACCCAGTCAAGAAATGCGAACAAAAACGTTTCAGGAAGCGGGCCACACAGAGTGGTTGTGGAAACAAATTCCGCTCCCGGCATAAATGAAGGGACTATATTCAGACCTGAAGACCTGGGTTATGGCAAAAAATATCCCATCTATGTGTGGGGAAACGGTGCCTGCAACCTGAATGGAACAGATAATTCCGCAGCTCTGGCACAGATCGCCTCTCACGGTTACTTTGTAATTTCAGACGGCAAGCCCGACGGTTCCGGAGCTCGTAATATGGACATAAATTCGATGAGGGCACCGGCGCTCAAATACATTAGCTGGATTATCGCCGAAAACCGCAAGCCCTGCAGCGCTTATTACAACAGCATCGATACCACCAAGGTCGCAGGCAATGGTTTTTCCTGCGGTGGATACTTAGGCATGGGTATAGCAAGTGATCCCCGTACAACAACCTGGGGAGTCAGCAGCAGCGGATCTTTTGGTGACAACCCGGAACTATGGAACAGCGTACACACGCCGGTGTTGATTCTTGAAGGCAATAAAGATGTACCACCAGGAGGAACAGGAGCATACAATAACGGCTTGAGAGACTACAATGGAATTGCCCCTAAAGGTCATCCTATAATGTTCTTCAGCAATAAAAACATGGGTCACGGCGGTGATCTGTGGGCTGCAAATGGCGGAGATTTTACCAGGATCAACCTGGCCTGGTTGAACTGGTGGTTAAAGGGAGATACAGGCGCAACTGGAAAAAAGGTCCTTGTCGGCCCAGACTGCAGATATTGCACAGACAGCAACTGGGAAGTCAAATCAGCCAATATACCATAAGGTTCTAATGACTTCTTATATAGTAAACTTTACGAAAGAAAAATTCCGTCTTCCTGACGGAATTTTTCTTTTTTATACCGGTAGCAAATCGTAATACATGAGAAAAGGTAATTATGCATTGGAGAATCAACATGGTAAAACAGTGGATAAATTTATTCCCGGGGATAATGGTACTTTGCGCCTGCATTTCCGGCGGCTTTGCTTATGCGGAACAACGGTATATCTCATTTGGAACCAGAATTGATCCGGCCACCCAGATAGCAGAATCGCAAAACCTTGCCAGATCACTTACTGATTCTACCTCACCCCAATGGCGGGCCAAAGGTGATCAACGTAGAACCTACCATTTTTCAGAGGCAAATGCAGATGAGCCTTTCAGGGTGTGTGTCCCTCAGAACTGGGATGGAAAATCAAAACTTCCCCTGGTAATGTTTCTTCATGGCGGCGGGTGCAATGAAAGCACCTATCTGGATCAGAATAACAAGCTGATGGTCAGACTTGCTGATGAACATGGATATCTGCTTGTTTCACCCATGGGTGATAAAGGTGCATACGGCAATTTTCTGCGTCTTTCTGCCCAGTTTGGTAACCCTGGTGGTGCAGCAGAACTTATGGCTCAGATTACTCCGGAAAGTGAACGGTCAAATGAACTGAGTGAGAAAGATGTAATCAATGTTCTGGAGCTTATCTTACATGAGTACCCAATTGACACTTCATCGATATTTCTCACAGGGCATTCGATGGGAAGCGGTGGAACCTGGCATATCGGAGGCAAGTACCGCAAATATTTCCGCGGCCTGGCTCCCATGTCCGGTCCTTTTGTGCAGGAATCAGGTTACACCTGGGACAGCCTTCATCAAATGATGTTCTTTGTAACCGAAGGGATACAGACTCCATCACTGGAGGGAAGCAGAGCTGTTCGGGACTGGATGAATGCGCGGGGGTTCAATTTAAAGTATAAAGAAGTAAACGCTGATCATGGTGGAATGGTACCTATTGTGTTACCCGATGTTTTTGATTTTTTTGACGAATGCAGGAGCGCTACAGGAACAGATCATAATCGGAAATTGGAAAGACAGAACAGCTTCTCTGTTCATTACAGCTCAAAGGGTTCTCTGAGGATCGCGGTTCCAAACCGATGTGCTGATTCTGAACTACTGGTGACTCTCAGCAATCTCTCCGGCAGAAAGCTGCACTCCGAATTTATCAGAGCCGCTAATAGTGAAGTATATCTGACGAAAATGCGACTTCCAGCCGGAACATATACGGCATCTATCAGATCAGGTTTGCAAAATTATCATGCATCATTTGTGATATCAAAATGAAACTGAAAGGAATAGATTCTCCAGTTTCCAGCGGAAAAAAATGCTGAACTTAAAAAACGTTTTGATTCCGGTTTTTTAGTTATTATATTGAAAATATCCTACCTTATGCAAGGTCCTCTTGCATTTATTTTGGGTGAAGCGGAAGCGCCGGGTCTCGTACCCGGCGATTCTTTTTTAGGGCACCCAGTTTCTAACTACCTCTATAATTCAATCATAGATGTCTAAAATAGATGCTTGACTTGAAACCTGATTGAACCGGCACTCCCGTTATGATATTATTTTATGTATAATCAGCTTCCGCTTCAAAAAACCTGAAATCGACAAGGGGTTATCACATGTATAGATCCGCTTTCTTAATCTTTTTTGTCATACTTACGATTTCAGGATTCCTGCCTGATAGTATTACCTATGCTGCCGACAGCCACTCGGTTGCCCACTGGCTCTTTAATGAGGGTACCGGATCGGTTCTCCACGATAACAGCGGAAACGGCCACCATGGAACTATCTTCGGCGCAGAATGGACCGACAGCGGACTCTATCTTGATGGTATTGACGATTATATTGCAGTCAATGACAACCCGGCATTTGAACTTGACGGTGACTGGACAATCGAATACAAAGTTCTCTTCAGCTACCAGAATACCGCACCCCAGAACATTGTCTTCTCCCGCACTATAGACGGCGCAGCCGACTATGCCGCAGGTTCCGCATATGTAAATGGAGGGTATGGCCACTCCGAAACATTTTTTCAGAGCACACCTTCCGATACTTTCCTTTTCAGGTCACGGGAATATTTTTTTATCCGCCTCTACCATGTTGCAATAGTCAAAAATGGCGACTGGCTTTATCATTTCCACAACTCACAGCTCCTTTCCAGGCAGAGAGTAACCGGAGTGCCGATGTCAGGAAACGGACAGATAAGAATCGGAGCCTGGGCCTGCGGCGGAAGTGACTCCTGTGCAAACAGGTATTTCTTCAGAGAACGCCTTCTTGAACTGCATGTCTCCAATATTGCCAGATATGCACCTCCTCTGGCGCGTGTGAACGGCCTTGTCGCGAAGTGGTCTTTTGAGGAGGAATCAGGAAACGTTGTAATTGATGGAAGCGGTAACGGTCACGATGGCACTATTACCAGGGCATTTCGTACAGACGGAATTCTTGGCTCTTCTCTCACATTTCTTGATAGCAGCTATGTTGAAATTAAACGTCACCCACAATTGAATGTTGATTCTGCACTTACGATTGTGATGGATCTATTTTTTCGAACAGTTTAAAGGTGTGTTTTTAGGTGGTTCTTTACGGTATATTCAGTTACCAACAAGGAGCCATTCATGTCAAAGAAGAACGTGTCCGGATCG
>JAAYYB010000037.1 GCA_012515615.1 Fibrobacter sp. | reverse complement strand
GATGCAAGGGCGTACACATCCCCATCTACTCCACTCAGTCCCTTCCCCGGGTAAAAAACCCATGGAGAACGGTTCGTGGTGTCAACTTTCCGGTCGTTTCCACAGCTCAAGAACAGTGTGTAAATTAGAAGGGTTTTAATGAATTTCATGGTGAAGAGAATTGTTGAATCTATATTTCGGAATCAGTAACGACATCGAAAAGCACAGCAATTGATGCCATTACAAGATGGTAATGAGTAGTTGGAAACCGATAGCTCAGGTATAGCTGAGCTATCAGTACCGTACACTTAAAAGCCGCTTCTCCGGAATTGCTTCCAGATGAGCAACCTATCTGACTATCGAGACTTTTAAAATTTCAGCTCCGCTGCGCACCAGATAAACGCCGCGATGCAATCCGTTTAGATCGAGCCGCGCAACTCCATTTACATTTTCGATTCTGCGTAAAATTCTGCCGGAAAGATCGGCAATTTCAACTGTTTTTCCACTCCCGATTACTGTATTGCCAGAAATTTTGAGAGAGTTGAGGGGTTGAGTTCTTTTCCCGGGTGTTCTTACACCGATTTCTCCCTGTGGATCACCATAAATCAAACCACGGCCCTCAACTGCCAGGTACAGACGGCCATACTGGTTCATATCTCCGGCAAGATAATGGAATGTACCGAACTGATGCAGATCATCGTTGATTCGTGTCCATGTCGCGGTAGAGTCATCAGAACGGAACAATCCGTATTTATTACCCACAGTTCCTAAAATGTAAACTGCAGGAAAACTTTTACCCGGAGCAGCTTTACCTACAGTCACCTTCATGGCGCTGCTTACATTCGTTTTTCTTGTAAATGTCATTCCGCCATCAGTTGATAAGTAAAGGCCGCCTCCTCCCCAGACATGATCTGACGCAACCAGCAGCACACCCTCATATCCCGGTACAGAGACTGCCTGTGAGTTGTTTGCTTCCCAATCATCAAGAGCCAGGAATTTTCCGCCGGCTGTAAATGTAACCCCGCCATCAGCACTCACAAACATGGTACCATTTTTTGTATCCATTATATACATTTTGTTGGGATTTTCTTTATCACCGAAAGGTGTAGCATTATCGGAGACTATCGCGGTACTGGATGTCGATTTGGTCCAGGTAACCCCGTTATCTTTTGAGTAATAGGGCCCGGATGTTGAAGGAGGTGTCCAGACAATCACTGTACCATCAGCATTAAGGCCGATACTTCGGTTTCCCCCGCCCCCGATCCAGTTGTTTGCTGCAGAAGGAATAACAACACCTTCTGGATTACTTTTAAAAAGTGTCCAGGTTTTTCCACTGTCAGTAGAGATTTCGCCTAAGGTGTTTTCAGCGTTTACAGCATTGTGTGCTTTGACAAATACGGCCTGGTTTTTCCAGGCCATATCGATTGCCTTGGTCGTTCCTACATCAGGCATATGAAATGCTTCGGGGGCTTTGTCCAGTGTAATGTGACGAAAACCGCCCTGATCCCCCATCGCAGACACAAGTTTTGCACCAGAGGTCGGACACACCATCTGCAAAGGAACAGTTTCTTCCAGATTAGAATCCGCGGCTGCCCACACAGGACTCTCTGTTAGTAAACTGGTAGTCCTGAATACCCCATAACCTGTACCAAAAATTGCCACATTAGAATTGAACGGATCTATCTGAACGCATGCCAGCCAGTGAGGGGTACGCACACTTTTCCATGGCGCGAAACTTAAATCCAGAGTTCCGCCAAGAAGCTTGGAACTCCAGGTACCGCCGTTATCGCTGCTCAACCAGACATCATCCCCTTCACCCCACCTGTCAATCGAACTTACCACCAGGGTGGCCGGGTTCTGGCGATCTACGCAGGGTGTCCCGTAACCAAAAGCGGCATCTTTAACAGGCGAGACATCTGTCCATGAGTCATCACTGGTATTAAGTCGCATGAGTTTTCCTGCGGTAACATTGTTGGGACCGACACCGTTGTTGAAACTGAAGTACGCAGTGTTGTTGAAGATACAGCCACTTGTAGGAATCAGTCCTGATGGTTGACCGGGAACTATCGACCAGCTTGCACCACCGTCTATACTGCGCCATAATGCAGCGGCTCCGCTGTTGCTGCTGTCATATCCTGCATAGATAATATTGGTTGGATTGCCGCTTGTACCGCTGGACGGATCAAAAAGAACAAACAACCCGTTACCTGTTGGACCGGTCGCAACAGAATCAAATGTGGTTCCCCCGTCTACTGACTTCCAGAGTGAACCACGGAAACGGGAGGTAAATACTCCATCTTTGCTTAGATCCCAGCCAGATCCCGCGATAAAAATGATATTACCCTTATTTGGATCAACGGCAAGACGTTCGCCTGAACCGCGGCCGTCAAGGTTACCGCCGTTTTTAAAACGCAATTCCGTACTGGTGAAAGTCTTTCCGGTGTCGTTTGATACCAGTACATGACCCCATTCACCTGTCCAGCTGTTTGAATATTTACCGGTAAGAAGATATGCCTTGCTTCCATCGTTGGGATCAAGAGCGATAGAGAGTATTCCCATGTCATCGGAAACAAAGCCGATATGGTCGGTAATGGGAACCCATGAATTAGAGGCAGGATGCCAGCGGTACGCACCGCCCATATCTGTTCGCGCATACATCAGACTCGCAATTTTGGGGTGATACACAAATCCATCTACAAATCCTCCTCCACCCACAACGACACTTTTCCAATGGTACCCGGTTGCAGCCTGCGCCGCTCCAATTAGCAGTGATCCAGTAAAGAGAATCCTGGCCAACTTTCTTTTTAAAAACATTTTTCCCTCACTAATATTTATATTTCAGGACTGTTGTTATCGATTTACCGCTCAGTGTATTTCTTTACAGTGGTGTTTATAAACTGCCTCCCCTAAATGCTGAACCTTTGAGCTTATCATAAATTAAATAATAGGTTAAAATGTGTCAAAAACGAATGCGTGTGTTATTGCTCTTAATCGGCCACGGAATCGTCTTCTTTCAATCTACCAACCTCAGTCCACCAGGCCTTTTTTTCAATCGGCGATCCCGCTTATGTTGAGGCTTCCGATCGGTGTACAAAAAAATGTTGCCCCGGGGCAAGGTATTGAATGTTTCTAATGTTTAAATTGACTGGATGCTGTCTTACAGGTACAATATATATACATTAAACGAATAAAAAATTCTCCAACCTTGAGAGTATAACATGCCTTTTTTGCGCCCGGGCGCAAAAAAATTGATTGCAACAGCTATTATCTTTGCATGGTATGCCCTGGCAGCCGCATCCCGCATTACAGTTGATGCCGACGGGGACGCCAGTTATACCAGTTTCGATGCGGTATTAGGCGCGATTGCCACCGGAACTGTTTCCCCGGATACAATTGAATTTATCGGTGATGATATTGATACATATACGATGACAACCTATCTGGGGGATAAAGGTCAAACCACTGTGGTGATAAAAAGCAATCAGACAAATCCGGATTCGTTTCCGGTTATTAATCATACCAGCAATGATTATGTCAACTGGTTCAGTTACGCTGATGTTTTCTTTGAGAATCTCACTTTCACCGGGACAAAAAATTTCAGAGCAATAGGAAATAAGACGATCACTTTCAGCAATTGCTGTATAAGAGATTTCAGCGGAAAGGATGGTTATCTTATACAGACCGAAAACCCCGGTACTCAGGTTTTGAATATTACAAATTGTCTTTTTGAGGGAAATAACGGCACACCCGGCGTGCTCTATCTAAACAACTTCGATCCATGTTTCACGGTTACAACTATTGTTAACTGCACCTTCGACGGCAACAGCAAGGTTTTTAATTTAGATAATATTGCCAACTCCTACAATTTGACAATAAAGAACTGTATCTTCAGCAACAACGCCTCTATTTTCCAGGGGGACAATTTTCGTTCCAAAGTCACCTACTCCTTAACAAGTGAATCAATTGCAAATTACGGGACCGGCTGTGTTTCCAACTCAGACCCGCTCTATGTGACAGCTACCCGTAACAACCCTGTCGACTGGAAAATCCAGGCCTCATCACCGGCAAAGGATATAGGAACATCGACTGACGCGCCGGCAAAAGATCTGGCCGGTGAAAACAGACCTGCACTCATAGATGCGGGCTGTTTTGAGTACATACCGCCGAAGATGACCTGGGATGTGTCAACCAGCACCGGGATACAGGCGGGAAACGGCACATGGGGAACTGATAACTACTGGACCACCGATGGGACCACACTTGAAGCCTGGCCGGGGGCAGACTACATAGCTGAGTTTTCTGGCAGCAACAGCGAATACACTGTTACGGTCAGCGGCACACAGTATGCCGACAGTCTCGTTTTTTCCAGATCCGGTTACACAATCAGCAGCGGGACATTATCCCTTGGCGGATCCGCCGGCATTTACATCTCTTCGGGAAAAAGCGCGACAATAGCTTCGCAAATCAGCGGCAGTGACGGGCTGGACTATTGGGGAATCGGAACACTGACCCTTTCGGCTTCCAATAACTATACAGGTGCAACAAATATTAAAGCTGGAACACTTGCGCTTACCGGTTCACTCTCGCCTCCGGCAGCGCAGTAACTGTCGAAAGCGGGGCCAGTCTCAGAGGAAACGGCACTGTAAATGGGGCAACAACAGTTCAAGATGGCGGTATCATTGCGCCGGGAAGCAGCGTGGAGACAGGAAAACTCTCATTTACATCGTTGACCCTCAACAGCACATCATCTATCAATATCACCCTGGGGACCGCTTCGGACACTATAGCGGTCACCGATGGCCTGATACTGGACGGCACAGTCAATGTCGTTGCCGGAGAAGGTTTTGCGTTGGGTGACTACACTATCTTTACCTGCGGCTCTCTTACGAATAATACTCTGGAGATAGGCTCGTTTCCCGACGGCTGTCTTGGAGAGGTGATTACCAGCGCCAATTCGGTGATTGTAAGGGTAACAGGTGTCTATACATGGGATAATTCTACCGAGGAAGGATATCAGGCTGCCAGCGGGACCTGGGGGAGCGATGATTACTGGTCGGTAGACGGGACATCGCTGGTTGCCTGGCCGGTTGCGGGAAATACGGCCAGGTTTGCCGGTGAAGAGGACAGTTACACGGTCACTGTAAATGGAAACCAGAATGCTGACAGTATCATTTTTGTCAATTCCCTCTACACTTTGAGCAATGGAACGATAAATCTGGGAAGCAACAAGGGTATTTACGTTTCAAATGGTAAAAACGCAATCATAGAGTCGGTGATAGATGGAACCGCAGGAGTGGCACTTAGTGGCGGGGGCACATTGATTCTGACCGGCACAAACAGCTATTCAGGGGGAACAACCATAAACGGGGGCACGATACAGATCGGAAACAATACCGCTCAGGGAAGTGTCTCCGGCAATATCATCAACAACGGAACTGTGGCTTTTTCCCGGTCAGACAGTTACACTTTCGCAGGAACAGTCTCCGGAACCGGTGTGCTGTCAAAGTTGCAGAATTCCACCCTTATTCTTACAGCCGATAACACTTACAACGGCGGAACTACCGTAAGCGCAGGAACTCTGCAACTGGGAGATAACAGCACCGCAGGGAGCGTTACCGGTAATATCACCAATAACGCTGCGGTCACCTTTTCAAGATCAAACGCGCAGACCTGGGCCGGGGTAATTTCCGGAACCGGCGCAGTAACCAAGCTTCAGTCCAACACCCTGACTTTTACAGCTAATAACACATACAGCGGCGCCACCACTGTGAGCTCCGGGACATTGCAGTTTGGCAATAACAGCACCGCCGGAAGCGTTGCCGGGGACATCGTCAATAACGCTACCGTAACTTTTTCCAGATCGGATAATTGCACATACAGCGGTTCTATTTCAGGAACCGGCGCGGTTTCAAAACTGCAGAATTCCACACTGACTCTTTCCGGCACAAATTCCTATAGCGGCGCCACCACAATATCCGCCGGGACTCTGAACGTAACCGGTTCAACACACGCAAACAGTGCTGTCACTGTAAGCAGCGCAGCGACTCTCCATGGATCAGGTTCAGTTAACGGCGCGGTTACTATAAACGGTGATGCAAAGCTGCTTTCCGCTGACGGTGTCGCTCAGAAACTTACAACCGGTAATCTGACTCTCAACAACACCTCGGTTCTCAACTGGGATCTGGGAACAGTGTCCGATACGGTGGTGGTAAACGGGGATCTTGTTCTGGATGGAGTATTGAACATAAATCCAATCGCAGGATTTACTCCCCTTTCCTACACTTATACCATCATGACCTACACCGGGTCTGTGACCAACAATACGGTAACTATCGGCACTGCGCCAGCTGGATGCACCTATGTAATTTCGGCTTCAGCTAATAAAGTAACGGTTCAGGTCACTGGGTCTTATCGCACAAAAGCCAACAATACCGATCATATGCAGAAGACAAGCAGTTGGGTTGAAGGATCAACTCCGACCAGTACAATTTTAGCATTGTTCAACTCGACTCTCACTTCTGCGACCAATGCAAACAATTGCAATAATGCAGATCAGTCCTGGGCCGGCATAGTGGTCACCAATCCGGGGGTGGTCTTTACTATCAACCAGAAAAGCTCTTATATACTTACCCTGGGAAGCTACGGGGTAAATATGACCGATGCGACCCAGAACTTCGTAATTAATTCGCTGACTGCTCTGGGGGCTGATCAGACATGGCTTATTGGTTCCGGCAGAACTTTGACTCATGGAAATGTTATAAGTGGTGCCGGCAGAAAACTCACCAAAAGTGGCAATGGAACCCTGGTAATGACCGCGGCCAACACTTACAGCGGCCAAACGGTGATAAACGCCGGTACTTTGCAATTGGGAAACAACACCGCCGGAGGAACCGTGGCCGGCAATATTGAAAACAACGCTACTGTCACCTTCTCCCATTCCGGAGCCATTGCCTATGCGGGGGTGATTTCAGGAACGGGTGCAGTTTCCAAACTCCAGAGTAATACACTGACCCTGACCGGGGATAACACATTCACCGGAACCGCCACTGTGAGCGCCGGCACACTACAGTTGGGTAATAACAGCGCCACCGGAAGCTTGGTTGGAAATATCGACAACAGCGGCACAGTCACCTTCTCCAGATCGAACGATTACACCTATGCCGGAGTGATCTCAGGAACGGGAGCGGTCACAAAGCTTCAGAATACCACACTTACCTTAACCGGTGATAACACCGCGAGCGGGACAACAACCGTTAGCGCCGGAACATTAAAGCTTGGCAATAACACATCCACAGGTTGTGTAGGTGGTAATATCTCCAATAGCGGCGCAGTTATTTTTTCCAGATCAAATGATCACACCTATGGCGGTGAGATCTCCGGGACCGGTTCTATCACCAAGCTTCAGAATTCGGTGCTTACATTGACCGGTACCAACACTTACTCGGGTATCACCACCGTTTCTGCGGGAAAATTACTTGTAAATGGTTCTACCGTTTCAGGCAGCGTAGTGAACGTAGAGGCTGGGGCAACGCTGGGTGGAACCGGAACCGCAGCCGGAATGGTGAATGTTGCCGATGGCGGCGCAATAGAGCCGGGAAGCGGCGGCGCCGGAGCTCTCTCTACCGGTAAACTTTCTCTTAACAGCGGTTCAATTCTGAATTTTGATCTGGGTACATCCAGGGACAGCATCAAAGTAACAGGTGATCTTACTCTGGATGGAATTCTCAATATCACCGCTCTTGAGGGCTTCGGGGCCGGAGAATACACACTGATTACTTATACGGGATCTTTGTTTATTACAAACTGGCCGGACCTGAACACCGTTCCCGACGGATTCGGTTACTCATTTAATGCAGGTTCGGGCAAAGTTATCCTTACTGTAAAGTTGATTTATACCTGGGATGTCAGCGACAGTTCAGGTATTCAGGGAGGCAGCGGTAACTGGGGCGTTGATGATTACTGGACCATATATGGAACTACACTCAAAGCCTGGCCTCTCACCGGCGCCACGGCCAAATTCAACGACGCTGACGGTGCCTATAATGTGACTGTAAATGGAACCCAATCTGTGGACAGCATCGCTTTCCTGAATTCCGGTTACACTTTGAGTGGGGGAACTCTTGATTTCGGCGGTAAATCGGGACTACTGGTAGCTTCCGGAAAAAGTGTCTTTGTGTCATCGGTCATTTCAGGCAGCGCCGGAATAACTAAATACGGCGCCGGCGTCCTCACATTATCAGGCGCCAATTCCTATACAGGGCCCACCTGTATCTCCTCAGGAACACTGGTTGTCAATGGATCACTAAACTCAGGTAGTTCCGTTACGATCAGCGGAACTCTTGCCGGAAACGGTAATGCGGCCGGTCCGGTAAACGCCACCAGCGGAACGATAGCGCCTGGAGACGGGGGCGCTGGAACACTATCCACCGGTTCATTGACTCTTGGCGGCTCTTCTGTCCTGAACTTCGATCTGGGAGTTTCCCGGGACAGCATCAAGGTAAACGGTGATCTCACCCTTGATGGAACCTTGAATATAACTGACCTGGCGGGTTTCGGACCGGGCAGTTTCACCATCATTAAATACAGCGGCACCCTTCTGGCCGATAACGGGCTGGATATAAGCGCGGTGCCAGGAGGCTATTCTTACTCGATTGATGCCGGAGACGGTGAAGTGGTTCTGACTGTTCTGAATAGTATCAATCTGATGCCAGTGACTGTCGTACAGGCTTCTGCACGCTGCTCGGTTTACACCGAGGAATGGACCCTTGTATTTGACAATGGCACAGGAGGGGGAATCGCTACGCTGACCGATTCATCACACGGCATTTCAAAAGGACAGGGCAACCAGCTGGGAGCGGGGCAAAATCTCTATTATTTCTCCTGCAACGGACAAAATTCAAAAAGCAACGGTAACGGCGTCTGGTCGGTTATGGCCGAGGGAGGTTTCTACGCGATTATACGCCAGAGCGGCTCACTTTCCGGACTCCCCTACGTGACTGATTACACGGTACACGGTTCAGGCAAGGTATATATAAAAACCACGCTGCACAACAATACTGCTTCAAACTTGACAGGAAATACCATTCAGTGCATGGTCGAGCGCAGACCGGTGAACACCATGTCGACGCTTGCGGGAAACAATACGGCAAGTCTCAGCCCTTACCTTCTTCTCTCCTGCGATTCAGCCATACAGCATGATATACTGATGACCATAAAAGATCTCTGGAATGTCTCTGCCGGCGCCCCGAACACAGCCACAGGATTCAACAGCAGCGCCGCAAGCGGATACACGGGATATGAGCATGGTAATCTATCCATTAACGCCGGACAGAAGCAGTCATGGGAGTTTATGATAGACTTTGCCCACCATACCTGGAACGACACATCAGGAGTGGGGATATGTGCCTCTGATTACCGTGCACCTGACAGTCTGGAGATGATCGCCGGGACTCTTCTTATGGAGAAAGCCTGGGAGACACAGTTGCGGGGCCACTGGAAAATGGATGAAACCGGTGGTGTGGATACCGCCAGAGATAATTCCGGCAATAACCGCCATGCTTATTCTACCAGCGACACATGGACAAACGGAAGGTTGTCGGGCGCCTTGAGCCTCAACGGTGCTCAAAGTGTCAGTTATCCATCCCACACCGATTTCGATGGAACCGATTTTTTTACTGTTATGGCCTGGGTAAAGGTGAATAACAACAACTTCACCAGCGGGGCCAGTGTAATCGGCAAGCACGACGGCTCTGGCGGATGGAAGTTGACCGGTGATGGTTCCGACAGGCTCAATCTCCTTTGTGATGGCAACGCAGTTACGGGTATAAGGGATGTCGGTGATGGCAACTGGCATCACGTGGCGGCTTCCTTCTCTCCCGGAATGGTAATCCTCTACGTTGACGGGAGGTTGGATAAGATAAGCACTGGAAGCTATACAGTCACATCCAACAACTCAAGCCTGACTATGGGAAACGGGGTTAACGGGGCCATAGATGATGTGCGTTTCTATCATTACTACATTTCCGAGAATACCCTCAAGAGTATCTATCAGCAGGGTTTCTGCTCTTCGGAGGGCATGTATGAGTTGAGGGCAGATAATAATAATACCGTGTTCTTGAAGATAGACGGTCACTCGGTTTACAGGAATTATCCGTTGTTTCATATTCATAATTACTGGGCATCCTCAAAGCCAGCTGTCGGATGTGTGACATTCAACGGGACGGCACTTAGTGAAAATTCCGATTATTTCGCAACGTTGGATAACACTAACAAAATCTTGACAATCGGATTAAACAGGGTGATTACCTCTGAGGGAGCGCAGCTTTACATTGATGACGGTTACGCAAACGGTCACCGTACGCTTGTGCCTACCCAAAAGATGAACTGGGGTGTCGACAAGGCAGGAACCACCGATTACTTCTGGGTCAGGAATTTCGAAGAAAGCTCTTTTGGTGACTCATCCTCGAATCAATTCTATCTTAACTGGAAAATGAGTAACGATATCAACAGCAAAGATGGAGAAATATGGTGGATGGCCAGTTCCGTGACCGATCCCACCGGCACCGCGGATACCGTCAGCACAACCAACCTGATTCCAGGCAATGACGGCGACACTCACGGCTGGGGAAGCCTGGGTTACTATATTGTCAACAGTCTCAGTGTATCTTCCAATGATGTTTCGACCTCCCCCATTACCTATTCAGTCGCGGAAAGCTCTTTGGTGAGAGTTGTGCTGAAAATCAATTCCAGAACCGTGGGAAGCGGCAATACTTTCGATGTGACTACGCGATGGACCATTTATCCTACAGGCCAGATCTTCAGATGGGACAGCGTCTCCTCGTTCAGTAACACCCCGTCACAGTTTTACCTGGGCGCATTTATGAACGATCAGACCAACTCCTCTTCTTACATCAACAAACCACAAAAAAGAGGCGGATTGATCTACTCCCGGGATTTTCCCGATTTTGCTTTCGCGTTCTTATCAATGAAAGATCCAACTACCTTCATCAGTGAACCATTCGACAGTGATACTATGGGCACTGTCAGTAATGCGGCTCAGGCTGGTGTTGATTTCCGCGATCTTTCCTGGAACTACCCTTCCGCCCCTCAGCAGTTCGTCACCTATTTTGACATTCAACACTCGAACATGAGCGAATCTTCTATTGATTCTGTCTGCAACTCAGTCCAATACAAGATATTTGGAACAGATGCAGCGCTGGGTATTACAACCGGAAACCTGATTACATCATCCGGAGGCGATCTTAACGCAGACGGATTTGACGAAAGAGAAGGCGCCTACGTCATTGAGGCCGAAGGCAACACTGTCAATTTTACTCTTCCCGCCCGTAATGACACATGCAGATTTTATCCCGCATTCAGAATCACCAACTACTATGCATCCGATAAACCTCAATACCTCTTTCTTTATTCATCGGGTGATACCATGGCCTGTCTGGAGGGATATCAATACAACGCATATCTTGACAGAGTATCTCATGAACTGGTGATACAGATTGACAGCGTTTTCTGTAATCCGGTCAATATTTTCATCTCATCGGATCGCACCCTGGCCGTCAAGTTGTCAAAGTTCTGGGCGATAGCAGGAGACGGTTGTGACACAATCGGATGGAAAACGGAAAGCGAGCATGAGAACCTGGGGTACAATATCTACAGGAGAGTAAAACCTGCATTTTTTGACAGCATAAAAGTTGTTGTTAAAGAAGATCGCAGCATCTCACAACTTGCGAAACTCACCGATCAGGACACTTCCTGGGTTGCGATAAATGAAAATACCATAAAAGGTGCGCCAGGAGGAGTTTCCTTAGGGACCAGAACCTATAATTACATAGATCGCGGCGTATTCAACGGCACTCTATACGAGTACAAGCTGGTATCGATCGATTTCAGTAACAATCAAGAGGAGTTCGGGCCCGTTGAGGTAATGCCGTTTGCAAGATCTCTCAAATTCAGACTGGGACCCGCGTTCCCCAATCCTTTTTGCAAAATAGCTACGATCCGGTTCGATCTGCCCGAAGAGACACGGGTATCCTTGAATATCTACGATTTACGGGGAAGACTGGTAAGGCGGTTGATAAAACCTGATCACACAATGGAAAGCAAATCACACAAGGTAATCTGGGATGGCACCGATGACACGCACCGTCAACTGGGCGCCGGAACATATATCTATTCTATCAGAACCGCACGGCATAAGAAGTCTCGGACGATACTAAAGATTCAATGATTTATTTATAAAAGATTCATCCCCCCTACCCGGTATTGAATATCGCAGAAATCAGGTGGCGTATTTAAAAACGTTCCTGCTAAATGCTGCTTCTTTCAGCTTATTCATAAATTAAACACGAAGTCCCCGAACCTGCAATGTCAATACCCGATACCAGCCATGATATTTACCGGCTTTCTACCCTCCTGCCTGACTAAGTACATCTTCTGAGGCATTTTCTTCAGTATTTTTCTATAGCTTAACTGATGATCGCCGGGTTTCGGGACCACTTTTAAGATCAGCTTTCCCTGCAAATCATAAACGCATACAGGATTATTGTTGTATTTGGCCGTTTGTGGCTGTTTGCCGATAGCGCTTGTTGGAATATAAGCAGGAATGGGCAATTTGCTGAAACCCTTGAAGTATTGGGTGCATACATCGCGCCAGGTAACCGCGTCTTTATAGTGTGTGGATAGTTTCTGAGTGACTTCCGAGAAACGCTGATTATCGATGTATGTTCCAAGAGTTGGCCACTGGTCGTTTTTCATATTCTCCACGTAATGTACCCCATCAAAAAAACGGTAGCACAGTTCATCCCAGAATGTTCTGCCTGTGTTTAGATTCTGTTTCCACGGCACATGAAAGTACCAGCAGAGATATTCATTGGGACAGGTCGACATATCGTTAAATTTACTTATGTTTTCAGGAAAATACTGACTTACATAATTGCTGCCGCTGGTTGTACGGTTGTAGCCTACACCAGCATTGTCTGCTTTGTGCCAGTAAACCGAATTCCAGTCCGGATGAGTAGCATCGCCGTTAAAGTCCGGCTGCGGACCGTAGTGATCATTGTATTTGAAAATTCCTCCAAGTCCAAGCGGGCCTGTATAATTGACACACGCTTCCCGTGACCCTGCAAGCATCTTTTTAATGGTGTTGACCATCACGGTATTCCAGCCCCAGGTCATCTTAGTCCACTCATCGGAAATCGATTCAGAGCTTAAGCTATGATCCCAGGCCAGTCGTCCAAACGCATACCAGTTTGCCTGATGAAAATGGTGGCCGCACCAGTTCATGTCTGAACCTGTATTTGCAACACCTGCCAGACAGGATACAGTATCATTGTAAACCGAACCATCGAGCACTTTCGCAACCGTTGAACCAGCGCCTTTAGCATAGGTGTCAAAATCAAGAACCTCTTTCCAATAAGGCGCAAGATATACAAGGTGAATGCTCTGACCCAGATATTCCTGGGTGATCTGAAATTCGCCGCCTACGTGTGTTCTGGTCAATCCGCCAAACAGAGGGTGGACCGGTTCGCGGGGTTGAAAATCGAATGGACCGTTTTTGGCCTGAACTATTACATTCGACCGGAAATTCCCGTCAAGAGGCTTAAACTCCTTGTATGCCCGCTTCATACGATCGGAATCGATCGCGTCATCATAAACAAATGCACGCCATATCACAACTCCGCCGTGAGGAGCAATAGCATCAGCCAGACAATTTGCCCCCTCTGCATGGGTACGATTATAAGTCTTGGGTCCGGGCTGACCTTCTGAGTTGGCCTTAACCAGAAAGCCTCCGAAATCTGGAATCTGATTGTAAATTTCGTTACATTTCTGGGCCCACCAGGATTTGACCCCGGAATTAAGAGGATCCGCTGTACTCTGACCACCGATTTTCTGCGGTGCCGCAAAATTTGCCGATAAATACACCTTTATGCCATAAGGTCGAAATATGTCGGCAAGAGCCTTAACTTTTGAAAGATAGGAAGAGTTGAGGATATTGACATCAGCATTCACGTTATTCAATACTGTGCCGTTTAAACCGATTGAGGCACAGGCCCGGGCGTAATCTGTGTAACGCTTATCGACTGTACCCGGCAGAGATGACCACTTCCAGAGAGAACTTCCTGCATAACCGCGTTCAATTGTACCGTTAAGGTTGTCCCAATGATTCAAAAGCCTGCGCTTGATTCTTGGTTTCTCACTAATATTGAGATCAGACAGTGGCTGGCCTGTCTGGATAAGCCTCAGCAGGTGAAACGTACCATAAAGTGCTCCAATATCCCCTGAAGATGCCACAGCAATGATCGAGTATCCGCCTGAGGTCGTTGAAAAAATTTTATACGCTTCACTGCCCGGATCAAGTGTCAAATTTAACTCGCTGATTATAGAGGAGTTAGATGGTGTTCCAATGACTATTGCGCCATTTGCCGTGATCGAAGATCCGCTCGGGATTGTGCCGGCCAGAAGACCGTTAAGGCCTTTGGTCATCTCACTTTTAGCCGCGGTAATTGTAGCAGAGTTTCCCTGAACAATAATTTGCGTGGCCTGAGACCTGTATTGCTCCAGCAGGGATGCATCAGAAACCTGCACATACCGTAACCATAGATCATAACCGTTTTCTGAAAAAGCAGATGAGGTTATAAGTAACAGGAATGTTGAGATTACTGTAAAACGAGATCTTTTGGTCTGCATTTCCACACTCTCTTTCCATTGTTGACTATTTAGTAATATAGAGTCATTTTTGTCAGTGCGATTGATATCTACCAAAAGCACATTGGAAACATTACTATTAATAATATAACTAATCAAGCCCTCAGGAGACTACTTTTTACAATCCCCTCGGGATAAACTTACTCAAACTGATCGAATGATCTCCTACTTTAAAAAAAAGAGACTTATGATTTCAGGGACGATAAAACTTGTCGAACGTTTTTTTGTGCCGGGAACATTAGAGAACTCTCGATTTTCCTCCCTTTTTATCTCCATAATAGTTTCAAATGCTATTTTACTTTAAAACCCTGAAAAAAACAGTTTCCATTGTTGTTGACAGTGCTACATACTATATATAATTATAGAATTGAATTTTGAAAGATGTTAGTATTGCAGATGCATACCGAAAAAACAAATCTTACCAATAATAATGAAAGCCATCAGTCCGGCAGGGGTGATGATTTTACCGTTGTAAATCCATATTTTGACTCTCAGCCATTAGTCGATGTGCCTGATGGTAACAAACCGGTTCCTCTTGGTTCTGGTGTTGTTACCAGAATTCTTGGCCATGGCGGTATGGCTAATGTTTATGAAATATGGAACTCTCAATTGGAGATCCACAAAGCGGTTAAACTGATGCACCCATCGGCCGGAAAAGGTTGCCTTGAACGATTCCAGACCGAGATAAAAATCTGCGCGAAACTCAGCCACCCCAACATTGTCGAAATTCATAGTGTTGGTGAATGGCATGGATTGCCTTATATCGAGATGGAGCGGCTTGAAGGGATTACCCTTGAAAGTCTCTTAAGCAGAAGAGGATCGCTTACACCTGCTGAGGTGATCGCAGTGGGCATTCTTATTTGCAGAGGACTCGATTTCGCTCACAATCATGAGTATCAATTGTATGGTAATAATTATCATGGCGTGGTCCACAGAGATTTGAAACCGGGAAATGTGATGCTTTGCCTGAATGGTCAGGTGAAAATCATGGACTTTGGAATCGCCCGGCCGCTGGATGCGTCTCTTCATACGATCGATGGCACTGTGGTCGGTACTCTTCAGTACCTCTCGCCGGAACAGCTCAATAATGGCACTCTTGATGTTCGTACAGATATCTATGCACTTGGTGAATTGTTGTATGAAGCCCTATGTGGAAAACAGGCTTTTCCGGAAAAAAATATCTCTGCACTCCTGAATGATAAATCCAAAAACCGTTTTCCGTCATTATCGGATTTTCATACTGGTGCACCTAAAGAATTAATCAATCTTATTCACAGATCGATGAGTCGTGACCGTGAGACAAGAGTTTCAAGCGCAAAAGAGTATGGCAAAACGCTCAAAAAGATTGGTGATAAACTGGGAATCACCGATCCTCAGGATATCATTCGTAAAATTCTGCAAAGCACATCGCCCAAAACAAACCTGCAATCGCATAAACGGTCACACACTATGCCCATTGTGGCCGCAACCCTTTCGTTGATTGTAACCATCACATTCATAGCCGTCATTTTCCTGCAAAAAAGTAACATGCGTCAATCCCCTGTTTCAGCAGATACATCCTATACGAATGAAAATGATATTAAAAAAGCTGTAGCAAGTTCAGCAACTGCACCAACTGCAAACACCGAATCATCACCAATAAAAAATGCTCCGATTATAAAACCAAACCAGAAAAATTATCTGGGGGAAAAATTCAAAATAGTGAAAAAAAAGCTGTTGCGCCCATAGAAAAAAAACCTGAAAGTGTGGCCGTTTCCCAGACCGTTATAAGTCAGGAACTTCCTGTCCCTGAGAAAGAAAAAGATATTGAAATTCTGCCGCCGTCTCGCCAGCTAACACCAATCGAAGTGCTTCAGGAAGAACTGGCAACAACCGACCTCCCTTCCCTCATCGGGGTACTTTATTCGAAGAATCGTTATAAGGATGTCCTCACAGTCTATAATGAACTTTCCCCCGAGGCGTCAAAGGTTCCTAAAACAGCGGTTCTGGCGCTCCGTTCTCAGATTAACACTGGTAATGCTTCTGCCATAAACCGTTTCTTAACAAGCCACCCGATTAATGACGCAGAGTTTTACCTGGCACAGGCCAGGATGGCACTTGATGAAGGAAAGAGCGGACAGTTTGAAAAACTGGTTTCACTTGCAGAAGGAGCACCTAAAACACTTCTTACCTACGATAATCTCATCTGTGAAACAAACTATCTTCGGGCCCTCAATGCTACCCGTAAATTCAATGTTGAACCGGGTGAGACAACTTATATGGAAGCACTCGACAAATGGCGCAACCTGAGGGCTGCACTTGCATCCAATACCAATCATAAATATCTCCAAATTGAAAAAGAAGAGCGAAAACGCATGGGCCAGATCTATGCATCATTAAAGGACG